>NZ_JXIS01000060.1:0-59574 GCF_000836715.1 Bacillus sp. L_1B0_5
GAAGAGAAGAAAACTGAAGATAAAGAAGCAATAAAGTTAGAAGAGAAGAAAACTGAAGATAAAGAAATAGCAAAGATAGAAGAAAAGAAAAGCGAAGATAAAGAAGCAGCACAGTTAGAAGGGAAACAAAAAGTAGAAAAATCGGTAAAAACGAACGGAAATGAAAATAAAGAGGAAGAAAAAACAGTATCTCAAGAAAAGGATCCTCAAACTAATCCTTCATGGAAGCCAATTGGTACAGAGCAAGGAGCAAAACCTGAAATGAAATTTAAAGAAGGAACAGTAGATTGGAGTGAGATGAAAAAAGCAATCTCTTATGCTGTTGATGTTCCTGAGAGCCAATTGATTTTCGATTTTATTGGAAATAATGGTAATAATAAAGCCTACGGTAATGTACGAGATAAACAAAGTAATAAAAAATATAAGGTTAATATTGATTGGGTAGAGAATCAGGGGTGGAAACCAGCATCTGTACAAGTGGTAAAATAAATAATAGAAATGTAATTATGTGTTTAAAAGTTTATACTTGTAAAAACTCATAAAAGAGTTTGTTTCAATCAGGACTCTTTTTGTTATGTTGACAGCATTAATTACTCAGGCTCAATTGTGAGATCCTGATGCAGACAAAGTTTGAAGTTTATTAAAATCTACTTGATTTAGTGCTTCGAAAGGTTCAAAATTGCATTTTTAAAGCACTAAATAATTTATGGTACCTTTTGAAATATTTTTGGTCTCATTTCATTAGAAACAATTCCGTCTATATAACTAAAAAATGTATTATAATACCTATTGAACAGATGAATAGGATAACAATTACCTGCTGTTAGCAAGTTGCAGTATATCTAATGAAAAGATCACTTGTTTCTAAGACAAGTGATCTTTTTATATACATTTCCTTTACTATTTTTGAAATTGAATAGGTATTTCAATCTGTATAATTACAATAGACTTGATTAAAATTAAAACTGCAACAAGGATAATACCGTCCATAATTGTAGTAAGAAATATATATATAATATCTTAATGCAAGGTTGGCCTATATTCTATGAAGATATTAAAGGATTATAGGGAACATTGAGAAACGGGAATTATTTTTATTACAATATTTATGCATATTTAGGTCTAAATAGCTGGGTATTAGCTAAGAAACTTGAGATATTAGACTCCTATTAAGTTAAAAATGGCCTTAAGTGTACTTCCAATAAAGAAAATTATGTAAATAAGCTGTCCATATGGGCAGCTTATTGTATTTTTTAGCTTAACTTGTTTTTTTCCGAAGTGCTGGCGGTTCCTCTACAAGTATTCTTGCATTTAAATTGTTTTTAATATATTATATTTATATGGTTATATAGAGATTAACGTATGCAAAAAAGACTCAAATCTATTAATAAGATTTAAGTCCTTTTCAAAGATAAAAAATTGTACCGAAATGGAATACAACTTATGCTTTGCTTTTTAATATAAATGGAAATTTTTAAATAGAAGTTTATTTACTTTCAATGATAGGGAATAGTGGGTCTAGAACATAGAGGAACAAGGAACCATAAAGAGAAACTGAAGACTATTGTATGTAGTTTGTTCATCTCAAGTACAATAAAAGAGTCTTACCTCTGTAGGCAAGACTCCACTAGTATAGTTGTATAATATTTACATATCAACTAAAAAACAGAAACCATATAACACCAAGTAGCAGAATCCTAATATTCCTCCTACAGCTAATACTTGTTTAAACCAACTTTTAAATTTTAGATTACTGTAAATATCTTGCACTTTCTCCATATTTCCTCCTATTAAGGAGAACCCTTAAAGACTCTCACTTCGTTATGGTACCATTAAAGAATGACTAATAGAGGTCAAATATTGTCAAAACGTATAAATATGCAATATTGCATACAGAAATGTATTGTTACAAATGTAAGCGTTTACTGTAATAAGGGTATAAAGTTTAATCACATCCCAGTACTAACAAAAGAGGAGGAAATAATATGGAAATCGCAATGGCAGTTTTAAAATTTATAGGTGGAGCAATCCCATTAGTTCAAGAGCTTCTAAAAGCATTTATGTAAATTCACTATTTAGCAATTATTTATAAAAATTATCATTCGTATGAGTAAAGCCCCTTTAACAATATTAGGGGGCTTTTTAAATTTCTAAATATTTAAGATTACGTCACATCAACATCAAGTTAAAAGTAAATTTTAAGAATAAACCTATAGAGGATATTTTATAGTGAATCAAGATCCTTTTACAAAGTGGTAGGCATTAAACTCCTACGGCTTTTAGTATACTTTATTTAAGTAAAAAGTCTCTTCAGAAAATCTAAAAGGACCTTTTGAGATTTTTAAATACATGAACTACTGATAACTGGGGAGTGTAGAGAATATATATTTGATTTTTAAACAAATATGAAAAATTACATGTGTAAGTTAGGTCGATCTTTATCGTAGATTAAAGGGACTTGAATAAAGTTCTTTTTTATTTGTAATCAAATCCCAGAGTGGCCCCTAATACCGGGAATTGTTTCCTATCCCCTTATACGCTAAGATATTTTTGAAAGTAAAAATCCTAACTTAGACCCCGAATTTCCTTTAACGTGAGGAGAGTCTAATATCGACTGTCAGAAACATGCTATAAAAGTCTTAAAAGAATTATTAAACACCTACCGAGGACAGAAAGTAGTATTAGGCACTCATGGAGCTGTAATGACTTTGATGTTGTATGAGCTTAGCTTGATAGCGATGGGGTACCACCCACAAGATGCGAATTTTGCACGCTAAGCAAAAAAATAATAAGCTGTCCACATGGACTGCTTATTTACATAATTCTCGTTATTGGCACTTAGGTTTTTTTAGTTGAATGGGAATGTTTTGATCCAGTAGAAGAATGCAAAACCTCCAGCTACAAATAAAGCAGCTAAAATGAATGTTATTAGAGGTATTTTATTTTTCATACTTTTTCTCCTTTTTCCTAATTGTACCATTTAGAAAAAGTGGTATGTTGTATATTTTTGGTTGTATATGATATTCATAGAGAGTTAACATAACGTCTCATTATCGGTAGCAAATAATTTCATAGAATCCTTGTATGTACAGGGGTTCTTGTTTTTTTGTCTATGTATCTCTTATGTAGGATTTTATACATCATTGATGTAGCGGGGATATGAGGAATCCTCGCTTTTCTTTTTTGGCATAAAATTTTGTATGAAAACAGTTGAGTTATAATGCTTTATGCTGAAAAATAAAAACTTTTCTTTGAATTTGAAAAAGAAGGTGTTACACCCCCATGAGATCAATGGGACTTATATTCCACTTCTTTATCAGGATTATATTAAGAAGTGGAAATAGTATAAGTACCCAAAAAACGATAATAAAAACTGTATTCATCAGTTTCTACTCCTTATGTTGATAATAAAGTTATTTATAACAGGAAGTATAACTCACTTATTAGTTAGTTCTGTGGTTCTCTAAAAAAGTTAGATGCAATGCAACAAACTGTTCCGGTGATTAGAATACTATACTTCACAGTGCTACCCGTGTGCTCAAATAAATTAGTTCCATTAAGCATTATAAGCCCCCAAAACAATTGACCCGCGCCAAAACCTAATAATATTTTTCCTATTCGAGAAAATTTTTTCATGCTTTTCCACCTCCCACAAACTAGCTCGATTAAATGGCTTGACCGATGTGGGTTAATAATCAGAGGGGATGGCCTCTGATGTAAAGTTTCACTCTATCTCTCCGTCTCAAAAAACTCAATCCACTCCCCATCAGGACCAGCGAAGAATATGTAACGTGTTCCATCTGGTAATGTTTCGATTGCATCTCCTAGTAAAAAAGTTACTTCGTGTTTTCTTAGTTTTTCGATTTCATCTTCTAATGAATCCACTTTAAAGCAAATGTGATGTACTTTTCCTTCTGCCGGAAGAGAAGAATTGTAGCCTTCAATGAGTTCGAGTATCGTTTCCTTCGATTCTTCTACACCTAAAAAAGCGAGTTTTAAGTCTGGATTCGGGTGTCCCATACGTTTAATGAGCTGTAAGCCAACTACTTCTTCATAAAATGAGATAGATGTTTCTAAGTTTGCAACCATAAGTCCTACGTGTTCGATTCTTCTAACTGGCATGTAGATTCCTTCTTTCTGAAAATTATATATAAAATAATATTGAAAATTGAGAAAATAAGCAAGATAAAAACCTTACAAATTTTAGCGTGTTGTATGGTATAGTGAGAAAGTATGTTTGGGGAGAAGGAAGGAGATTATACGATGAATACACCTACTCAAACTCCTTCATTATCGGAAACGATGAAAGAGTGGCATTATGCATTAGCATATGAAATTAAACATTGGAAAACGATAGGTGGTAGTAAAATTTCTATCATGAACGGTCGTTTTTTATATACAGATTATGAGAATACAGTGTATGTATTTCAGCTTATTTCGGAAGTAAGCTTACCTGAAGGTTCACCAATTCGAATTGAGTTCGATGGTGAGGAAGCGACAGGAGAAGTATTATCTGTACATGGATTAGAAATAGAATTGAAATTAAATGATTATATACAAGGTGAAATAAGAGAAGCGGTTTTATACAGTGAACCGTGGCAACTTTTAGAGCAACTGCAAGAGCGATTGAAAGAAGCACGTAAAGATAAGTTGAAACGTAATCGTATAAAGCGTCTCGTTGATGGGACGAGTAGTCCGAAGCATATTGAGAAGATGAAAAATCCGAAAAATGAACTGGCATATCGCTCGTTTTACAATCCGACAACGTACGTATGGGGACCACCTGGAACAGGGAAGTCTTACAATTTATCACGTATTATTTCGGCTCATTATCAAAAAGGAAAATCGGTACTTGTGTTAGCTCATAGTAACGCGGCAGTAGACGTATTAATGAGTGAAGTAACGAAGCAAATTGAAAAGAAAAAGAAATGGACGCCTGGCGAAATTGTTCGTTACGGTTATAGTCAACATGAACATATACGAAATCATGAAACGTTACTTGCATCTAAGTTAGTTGAAACGACGAACGGATCTTGGGGTGAGGAAAGACTCTATTTAGAAGAGACACGACAAGATCTTCGTGAAAAAATCTTATCGTATAAAGCAACATCTGCTGATAAGAAGCGTATACAAGAGATTGAAAGTGATCTTCGAAAGCAAAAAGCGAAAATTAAAGAAGTAGAAAAAGAATATATTGAAAATGCGAAAGTAATTGGTGCAACTCTATCAAAATGTGCAATTGATGCGCTAATTTATGAGCGTACATTTGATTTAGTTGTCGTAGATGAAGTGAGTATGGCGTTCGTTCCGCAAATCGCATTAGCTGCTTCACTTGGAAAACGTATCGTCGTTTGTGGTGATTTTTTACAATTACCTCCAATTGCGATGGCGAACCATGAACTCGTTCGCAAATGGCTTGGGGAAGATATGTTTTACCACGCTGGGATTGTTGATTCTGTAAATAAATCAGAAGCACATCCAAATCTATTTATGTTGCAGGAACAAAGACGTATGCATGCGGATATATCGAAGTTTACGAATTCATTTATTTATAAAAACAGAGTATATGATCATCCGTCTGTTTCAGAGCGTAAAGAACTTGCGCAATTGCAGCCGTTCGCAAATGAAGCGAGTGTTTTATTTGATACGAGCCAAATGGGAGCTTTTTCGTTAAAAGATGCTGCTTCTGGTTCACGTTTTAACATTATGTCTGGTTTAGTAGCGATGCAAATGATGTTAATCGGATTGTTAGACGGTGTTCAGTCGATTGGTGTTGTGACACCTTACAGGGCGCAGTCACGTTTTTTATCGACGTGTATTAGAGAAATGTTGCAGAGAACGAAATATCAAAACATACCAGTTTTAGCGGCGACAGTTCATAAGTTCCAAGGTTCTGAAAGAGATATGATGATCTTTGATACGGTTGACAGTTATCCGCAAGAACGACCTGGCGTGTTATTCTTTGACCATAAAAATCATCGGCTCGTCAATGTAGCAGTGACAAGGGCGAGAGGGAAGTTCATTCAATTATCAGATTGCCATTATATGCGTAAAAACCTTTCGAGAAAACAAGCGTTATCACAATTAACAGCTCATATAGAACGTCATGGAGATGTGTATGACCGCACGACATCAAGACAATTGTGGGAACGGAAAATTTCGAAACGTCTACGCTGGTTTATGGAAATGAATCTTGAGGAAACGAAAGGGCTATTAAAAGATATTTTAGCCGCAAAACGAAACATTATTATTTCACTTCCAAGTACGAAACAAGTAGATAAACGAGTATGGCAAGCGTTAATGCGTACAAATGCACAAATAACAGTTTATAGTGACGGACCAGTTCCGCTGAAAAATGTAAAGTTACAAAGACAAAATAAAGCATTCCCGTTTATTGTAATTGATGATGAAATCTTCTGGGCAGGCGCACCTCTCACATCTCAAATGATGTTTGAAGGTAGTACGGAATTCCCGTACATATGTGCAAGACTGCAAGCACCAGAAACAATTGGTGTATTAAAAGGATTTTTAGATATTCGGTAAATTCGGATAGGAATTCCTTGACTTTTAATTGGAATGAACTTAGAATAAATGTAATTTAATATAATTTTATGAAAATTCTTATCGCGAGAGGTGGAGGGACTGGCCCTATGATACCTCGGCAGCGGATTCGTTATGAATACTGTGCCAATTCCAGCAAGGTAACTTGAAAGATAAGAAAGAAGCTCATTTTGACTGTATATACAGAAGCCTCTTTCTATCTTTTAGAAAGAGGCTTTTTTACGTGAAAATAAAGGAGGAAGAAAAATGGGAGCGACAGGAGTAGCGTCACAAAGAAAAGCAATTGAAGAAAGTATAGAAAGAAATAAGGAAAAGTACATAGAAACAAGTCATGACATTCATGCGAATCCGGAGATCGGAAACCAAGAGTTTTACGCATCAAGAACGTTAAGTTTATTACTAGGGAGTGCTGGTTTTCAGCTGCAACACAATATAGCTGGACATGAAACAGGTTTTATTGCGCGAAAAAGTTCAGGAAAAAAAGGACCAGTCATCGCATTTTTAGCAGAGTATGACGCTTTACCAGGACTCGGTCATGCGTGTGGTCACAATTTAATTGGCACAATTAGCGTTGCAGCAGCAATTGCATTATCAGAAACGCTTGAAGAAATTGGCGGGGAAGTTGTTGTGTTTGGTACACCAGCAGAAGAAGGCGGGCCAAATGGTAGCGCGAAATCAAGTTATGTAAAGGCAGGTTTATTTAAAGACATTGATGCGGCGCTTATGATTCATCCAAGCGGAAAGACAGCGACAACGAGTCCTTCACTAGCAGTCGATCCACTTGATTTTCATTTTTACGGAAAAACAGCTCACGCTGCAGCTTCACCAGAAGAAGGGATTAATGCATTAGATGCGGTTATTCAGCTCTATAACGGTATTAACGCACTTCGCCAACAACTTCCGTCAGACGTGAGAATTCATGGCGTTATTAAAGAGGGCGGAAAAGCACCTAATATTATTCCTGACTATGCCGCAGCTAGGTTCTTCATCCGCGCAGCAACGCGAAAAAGATGTGCAGAAGTAACAGAAAAAGTAAGAAACGTTGCTGAGGGAGCAGCGTTAGCAACAGGTGCAAAAGTAAAAATCCATCAATTCCAAAATGAAATCGATGAATTACTCGTAACAAAAACATATAACGATATCGTAGCGGAAGAACTAGAACTATTAGGTGAAGATGTAAATCGTAAAGAAAGAGTAGGGATCGGTTCAACCGACGCAGGAAACGTAAGTCAAGTCGTACCGACAATCCATCCGTACATTAAAATCGGACCAGATGACTTAATTGCACATACGAATGAATTTAGAGAAGCAGCACGTTCAGAACTTGGAGATAAAGCATTAATTACATCGGCAAAAGCATTAGCAAATACGGCGTATCGATTAATTACGGAAGAAGGGTTGTTAGAGAAGGTGAAGGAGGAGTTTAAAGAGGCGCAGAGGAATCAAGGGTAAGTGAGAAGGGGGATTATACCCGGGATTTTTAGTAGGAAATTGAATGAAAAAAGAACCAGCCTATGGCTGGTTTTATTATATTATAAAAGAATTTTTTCACATACACTTGATATTTCTACCTTAGTGTCCTCTTATTAGAACGACAATTTCTCCTCAAACTCACTCTTTAAAACAATTAAAGGAGACGACAAGCCAAATTGCATTAAAGAGTCTAAAAATGCAGCGAGAGAATCCATCGAATCGCTCATGACTTTCATCATATAATTAAACTCCCCACTAATTCGATATAAATCTGTTACTTCAGGAGCGGCATTACAAAATTGGATAAAATCAGAGCATTGGCTCGTTTTAAACATGATGAATGCTTGAATGTTTTTATTAATTTTGGAAGGCTCAAATTTCGTTCGGTAAGCTGCTATAACTCCTTGATCTTCAAGCTTGTTAATTCGTTCTTTTACAGCAGGTTGCGTCATGGATATAATTCGTCCGATTTCTGAAACAGAAATCCTCGCATTTTCATACAACAAGTTCATAATTTTATGATCGATTTCATCCAATTTTACTGCGTTTTGCATTGTGTAGCCACCTTATTTTATTTTTTTAAGTAAATCACAAATTATAACTATAATATCATAAGTGAACGAACTAAATTGCCTATAAATCTATATTTAAAATTATTGGTGTTTGTATGAAAATATAAGTATAGCATTCATCAAACGGAAATTTAGGAAGGATGGAGAAAATGAAGAATCTTGATGGGAAAGTAGCGTTAGTAACAGGAGCGAGTCGCGGAATTGGCCGTGCGATTGCGATGAGATTGGCGAAAGATGGAGCATTAGTTGCAATCCACTACGGCCGAAATAAAACAGCTGCAGATGAAACGATTAGTGAGATTGAATCTAATGGAGGAAAAGCGTTCTTAATTGAAGCTGAACTCAATTCAATTGATGGTGTCAAAAAGCTAGTAGAACAGTTAAAGAATGAATTACAAATAAAAGTTGGTACATCAGAGATTGATATTTTAGTAAACAATGCAGGGATAGGTACACAAGGAACGATTGAAAATACGACAGAAGAAGTTTTTGATGAAATTATGTCCGTAAATATTAAGGCGCCGTTCTTCTTAATTCAGCAAACATTGCCGTTACTACGAGCAGAGGGGCGTATTATTAACATTTCGTCAGCTGAAGTAAGACTCGGTTTTACAGGCTCAATTGCATACGGTTTAAGTAAAGGTGCATTAAATACGATGACACTTCCTCTAGCTAAGCATCTTGGAGAAAGAGGTATAACAGTGAATACGATTATGCCTGGATATACGAAGACAGATATTAATGAAAAATTGCTAGATAATCCGGAAATACGAAATTTTGCTACGAATTCATCTGTTTTCGGACGAATAGGGCAAGTTGAAGATATCGCAGATGCAGTAGCGTTCCTTGCTTCTTCTGATAGTCGCTGGGTAACAGGGCAGATTTTAGATGTTTCTGGTGGGTTTTGTTTATAGGGGCAGCACCCTATAAACATCAGATTAATATTTTTTAGTAGCTATAGAAACTCCATTCCTTAGAAATATTTTAACTACTAAGTTGTAAAAAGAACCGTAGTTTTCATTTTTGAATAAACTAGGGTCTTTTTAATTGTAAAGATATAATGCGAGGAAGGTTTTTTAAAAATTAAAAAACTTGATGAATTAGTTGCATAAAGAACTAAACGGCGTATATACTATAAATATCAAAAAAAATTGATGAAAGGAGAGTGAACTACAATGGCACAAAATTTTCAGTTATATGAGAAAAAATTTAAAGCATTAGCTGATCAAAAACGTTTAGAGATTATGTATGAACTTTGCCAGCGAGGCCAGACTTGTGTATGTGATTTAACAGAGATTTTTGAAATGACGCAATCTAAGTTGTCCTATCACTTAAAGATTTTATTAGATGCAGGTTTAATTGTAAAAGAAACAAAAGGTACGTGGAGTTATTATGATTTAAATGATGCGGAAGTAAACAATTTATTATCAGAAGAATTATGCTGTATCTTTAGAAAAACAGGAAAAGGTAGTTGCTGTTAAAATTTTGTACTATTAATCAAAAAAAATTGATTAATGATATATAAAGAGGAGGAATAAGGTATGAGATATGTTCACGTTGGTATAAACGTTACGAATTTAGAGAAGTCTATTGAATTTTATGAAAAGGTATTTGGTGTATCACCAGTTAAGGTGAAAACGGATTATGCAAAATTTTTATTAGAGACGCCAGGACTTAATTTCACGCTGAACGTACGAGATGAAGTGAATGGAAATCAGGTAAATCATTTTGGTTTTCAAGTGGATACAGCTGAAGAAATTACAGTACATAAAGAACGATTAGAAAAAGAAGGTTTCTTTGCGCGTGATGAGATGGATACGACTTGTTGCTATGCAGTGCAAGATAAGTTTTGGATAACGGATCCTGATGGGAACGAGTGGGAGTTCTTTTATACGAAAGCACAAAGTGATGTTCATAAAATTGAAGATCCATCTTGTTGCACGACTTCAAATGAGGTAGCTAAAAATTCTTGTTGTTAATAGGAGATGGAAAATAAAATGAAACGTTTATCTTTTCTAGACCGATATTTAACACTATGGATCTTTCTAGCGATGGCTGTTGGGATTGGTTTAGGGTTTGTGTTCCCTAGTGTAGTAGACGGACTGAATACATTACAGGTTGGAACGACGTCTATTCCGCTTGCTGTTGGTTTAATTGTCATGATGTATCCACCATTAGCAAAGGTTCGTTACGAGGAAATGGGCCGAGTATTTAAAGATGTAAAAGTATTGGTTTTATCTTTAGTACAAAACTGGATTATTGGGCCTGTACTTATGTTTGTTTTAGCAATTATTTTTCTTCCTGATAAACCAGAATACATGGTTGGACTCATTATGATTGGGTTAGCACGTTGTATTGCAATGGTAATTGTTTGGAATGACCTTGCTGATGGGGATAAAGAGTATGCGGCAGGTTTAGTGGCTTTTAACTCGGTATTTCAAATGTTGTTCTTCTCGGTTTATGCATACGTGTTCGTAACAGTAATCCCAGAATGGTTAGGAATTGAAGGGGCTATCGTTAATATTACAATGGCAGAAGTAGCGAAATCAGTATTTATCTATTTGGGAATTCCTTTTATAGCAGGTATGTTAACACGTTTTGTATTAGTTAAGTTAAAAGGAAGACAGTGGTATGAAAAGGTCTTTATACCTAAAATTAGTCCACTTACATTAATTGCATTGCTATTTACGATCATCGTTATGTTCTCTTTAAAAGGGGAGATGATTGTTAGTGTACCACTTGATGTAGTAAGAATAGCGATTCCGTTATTAATCTATTTTATTGTAATGTTTTTTGTTTCTTTCTTTATGGGAAGAAAAATTGGTGCAAACTATCCGGTAACAACAACATTAGCATTTACAGCAGGTAGTAATAACTTTGAGTTAGCGATTGCGGTAGCGGTTGGTGTGTTTGGTATTCATTCGGGCGCAGCATTCGCAGCTGTCATTGGACCGTTAGTCGAAGTACCTGTCATGATTGCACTTGTAAATGTCGCTTTTTGGTTTAAACGTAAATATTTTAATGATCAATCAACTTAAAAACAAAGGTGGAAAACAACATGGCAAACAAAAAGACAATTTACTTTTTATGCACAGGAAATTCATGCCGAAGCCAAATGGCAGAAGCATGGGGCAAACAATATTTAGGGGATAAGTGGAATGTGTATTCTGCAGGTATTGAAGCACATGGAGTGAATCCAAATGCGATTAAAGCAATGAATGAAGTGAATATCGATATAACAAATCAAACATCAGATATAATTGATGCAAACATTTTAAATAGTGCTGACTTAGTCGTTACACTTTGTAGTCATGCGGATTCTGTTTGTCCATCTACTCCGCCGCATGTGAATCGTGTTCACTGGGGATTTGATGATCCAGCAGGAAAAGAGTGGTCTGAATTTCAACGTGTTCGTGATGAAATTGGTGAACGTATAAAGCGATTTTCTGAAACAGGGGAGTAAATAAGGGAAAGAGTCAATCTTCTATTGTATAGGGGATTGGCTCTTTTTTCTATATATAGTCACTATTGCATTGGCTTAAAACAACTATCTCAACGAATGCAGAATATTATGTGAGAATGATATAGTTAAAATGGTAGTATGCCTCTATTAAATATGTATAAAACAATACTAATCATTAAAAATGAATAAAATTTTGGTCTTTAGAGTAATCGAGATAGTAATCATAAAAGTAGTGTGTAATAAAAAAATTTCAGATGAAAGGAAAAAAGGATGAAACACATAATAAAAGACGTATTAATAAATTATTTTAAAGAAATCCATACACTAATGGTGGAAGAAAAATTACATAAAAATAGCTGGCATACAGATTTACACTATAAAATCATGGTAAATGGAAAGCGATATTCCGCACGGTTTATGAATAGCAATCGAATAATCAATCCAGCTTTTGGAGCGCTTTCAAACCAACAATTGAAAGAGCAAGTACGCTTTACTTATTATTTACGTGAGCATGGAATTCCTTTTATGCAAATTAATAAGAATACGTCAGGGGAGTCATTTACATTATTCACTTGGAATGATGAACAGTACCGATTTGTATTGTCTGATTGGATCGAAGGAAAACATATTACGCATTGTACAGAAGCTATCGCAAAAGCCTTCGGAAAGGAAGTAAGAAAGATTCATGATATTTCTAGTACATTTCAAAGCTCGACTTTTCAAAAGAAATTGCATTTGGATGGGTATGTTGAATTTATTAATATGTTAGAAAGTAAGGCAAGCGCATGTAAGGAATTACGGGAGTACATAGATCTTGCTAAATATCATATAGCGTGTGCATATACGAGTGAATTAGAGTTTATCGTACAAACAGACTTAAATCCTTTGAATGTTTTATGGGACTCAAGTGAACAAGTAAAAGGAATTGTAGATTTTGAATCGATTGGATATGTTGATCGTATTGAGGGGCTAGCCTTTTTACTAAAGTGGTATTCTCGAACAGAAGGAATACAATCACATGAAGTCAGTCCAAGTGTTGCTAGTGCATTTTTAGAAGGGTATAAGGCTAGTAATATTGTAACTTCAAATGATTATAAAAGACTGTCTTCATTACTATGGCTATCCGGTAGTTTGAATTGGAATTTTGTGAAGAAAACGCTAAGTGTATTAGAAGATGCGAAGCGGTTAGAGGAACATTTGAAAGTTTATAGAGTAAGGGGAGAGAGGTTGTCTTCATTGTTAATTTGTAGATAATCTTTCTTTTCCTTTGGGATTTATAAAACAAAACATATGAGGTGTTCTAAAAATGAAAATACAAATAGTATTGTTTGATGGTTTCGGAGAACTTGTCTCCTTTGCACCTTTTGAGGTACTCAAAAGAGCAATAGAAGAAGGGGCTCCATTTACGGTTGAATTCGTTTCAAGTGAACAAAAACAAGAAGTTACTACTTCATTTGGAGTTACGGTTAAACTACATGATTTTTTACGAATGGATAACCGTCCAGATTTGTTAATTGTACCTGGTGGTGGCTGGAATCATAAAGCTGAACAGGGAGCACGAAAGCAAGCAGAGCTTGGTACTTTGACCGAAATGATTAGCGAGATGCACAAAGCAGGAACGACTGTTGCTGGAGTTTGTACAGGAGGTATGCTACTAGCTGTATCCGGTATATTGAATGATAAAAAGGCAACAATGCATCATTTGGCGCAGAGTGAAATGAGTAAATATGGGGCAGAACTTCTTCATTACCGAATTGTAGATCAAGGCGATATTATTACTGCAAGAGGAGTTACTTCAGGAACTGATTTAGGCCTTTGGATCACGGAAAGGTTCGCAAGCCCACAAATTGCAGCTGCTGTTGAATATAGAATGGAATATGAGAGGCGAGGTGTTGTTTGGAGGTGAGTTTTTATTAGTTTAATCATAGTTTTTACTGTAGAGCATATTGGATATTTTCAAAGAGAAAGAGCCAACTTACATGAGTAGGCTCTTTCGTTTATATACTATAGTGCTAATTTTTTACCGTAATATCATTTTAAAAAAATCATAAAATGAATAATGTATTTTATATAGTAATGATAATGATTTTTATTATATATTCATAAATTCATAAAAAATAGTTTACAAATTTGCATCAAACTTATATAATTTGACTCATATAAAAAAGTTTCCCTAAGGAAACTTAGGTGCGAATTTACATTCGTATTATATTTTTTTGTTTAAAAGTTGCCTTTGTGCAAAATAATTATACGGACGAAAAAAAGAAGGGAGAATGCATGGAAAATGACTAAGGCTATAATTGTCAAAGATTTATTTGTATCCTATCAAGGGAATCAAGTAGTTCAAAATGTTTCCTTCGATATTGAAAAAGGAAAGCTCGTTGGAATTATTGGTCCAAACGGTGCGGGGAAATCTACTTTAATGAAAGCTGTTTTAAATCTAATTCCAAGTGATAAGGGATATGTTCAAGTTCTTGGAGAGGATATTCGAAGTGCTAGAAAGCATGTTGCTTATGTACCACAAAGGAGTGATATAGATTGGGATTTCCCGATTACAGTTTTAGATGTTGTTCTAATCGGAACGTATCCATCTTTAGGGATGATGAAAAGACCGAAGAAAGAGCATCGAGATTGGGCTTTTGAATGTCTAAAAAAAGTCGGTATGGAGGAATTTAAGAATCGTCAAATCGGTGAGCTTTCAGGTGGACAACAACAACGTGTCTTTTTAGCGAGAGCATTAGCACAAAAGGCAGAAATCTTCTTCTTAGATGAACCGTTTGTTGGAATTGATGTAACAAGTGAAGAGACAATTATTAAAATTCTTAGGGAGTTACGTAAAGAAGGGAAAACAATTGTCGTAGTACATCACGACCTAAGTAAAGCAGAATCTTATTTTGATAAATTACTATTATTGAATAAGAGCTTAATTCATTACGGAGAAGTAAGGCAAGTATTAGAACCAACTATTATGTCAAAAGCGTATGTGAATCACGGCATATTGTTTAATAATGCAGCGGAGGTACATTCATCATGAAGATTGTAGAATTTATAGATGCATTAATGCAGTACGGTTTTCTGCAGAAAGCGTTATTAACTTCCGTTATGGTAGGAGTGATTTGCGGGGTAATAGGCTGTTTTATTATTTTACGAGGTATGGCTTTAATGGGAGATGCCATTTCACATGCTGTTCTTCCAGGCGTAGCCCTTTCTTATATGATTGGTATGAACTATTTTATAGGGGCGGTTTTAACAGGTGTTATTACTGCAGTTGGAATCGGATTTGTAAGTCAAAATAGTCGAATTAAACATGATATGGCGATAGGGATTATGTTTACATCTGTTTTCGCGATAGGAATTATTTTAATTACCTTTATGAAGAGTAGTTCTGATTTGTACCATATTTTATTCGGGAATGTTCTATCAGTTCGTTCTTCTGATATGTGGATGACACTTATCATCGGAGTGGTCATTATTAGTCTTGTAATTTTATTTTACAAAGAATTACTCGTATCTACTTTTGATCCAACGATGGCGCAAAGCTATGGATTACCGAATAAATGGATTCATTATGGCTTAATGATCCTACTTACAATGGTTACAGTAGCATCACTTCAAACTGTAGGAATTATTCTAGTTGTTGCGATGCTTATCACACCGGCGGCTACAGCTTATTTATTAACAAACCGTTTATGGGTCATGATTTATTTAGCGGCAGGTATTGGTGCACTTTCATCTGTAGTAGGGCTATATTTTAGTTTCTCTTATAATCTCGCTTCAGGTGCAACAATTGTTCTTGTCGCAACATTCTTGTTCGCATTGGCATTCTTTTTCTCACCGTCACAAGGTTTGTTTTGGAGAGCTATCAAAATTAGAAAAAATAGAGCAGAGTTGTCATAATTGATTGGAGGATAAAGATGAAATTTAAAAATGTTTTATTATCAATACTTTGTATTTTCGTATTTGCATTAACAGCGTGTTCTAGTAACACAAATGGAAAAGAAGAGGGTAATGGAAAATTAAAAGTTGTAACTACATACTCTATTATATATGATATGGTGAAGCAAATTGGTGAAGATAAAGTTGAGATTCATAGTCTTGTTCCAATCGGAGCTAACCCGCATGAATATGATCCACTACCAAAAGATGTTATGAAAATGACAGATGCAGATATGATATTTTACAATGGATTAAACCTAGAAGAAGGTGGAGCATGGTTTAAAAAGCTATTAAAAACGGCAAATAAATCAGCGGAAGATGCACCGGTTTATAAAGTAAGTGAAGGTGTAGAAGCTATTTACTTAGAAACAAAAGGATTAGAAAAAGAACCAGACCCACATGCTTGGATGAATATTAAAAATGGTATTTTATACGCTGAAAATGTGAAGAAGGCATTAATTAAAGAAGATCCTAAAAATAAAGAGTTCTATACTAAAAATGCCGATAAGTATGTAGCAGAACTTCAAAAATTACACGATGAGACAGTGAATAGAATTCATCAAATCCCTGAAGAAAAACGTTTCTTAATCTCTAGCGAAGGTGCTTTTAAATACTTTGGAAAAGCATATGACATTAAGACGGGATACATTTGGGAAATTAACTCAGAAAATCAAGGTACGCCAGATCAAATTAGAGATGTTGTAAGTGTAATTCAAACAAACAAAGTGCCAGCTTTATTTGTTGAAACAAGTGTAGATCGACGTAGCATGGAAACTGTTTCAAAAGAAACAAACGTACCGATTACAGGGACAATTTTTACAGACTCACTAGGTAAATCAGGTGAGGATGGAGATACTTACTTGAAAATGATGAAATGGAATATAGATACCATTATTAATGGGCTACAAAAGTAGGATCTATCTGTTTTTCAATGTAGCGTAACTATTGAATTTTTATAAAATAAGAAATGAAAGAGCTAGCTCATATGAGTTGGCTCTTTTATTTATCCCAATATTTGCGGGCGGGTAAGACTCCCTCTTTAAAAATTCGGCGAATGTGAGGGAGTGTCGGGATGGGCCCTCCCTGATTAAAGTTTCATTTTATAATTTTTTACTTTATTAAAAGTAGATTTGTTAGAAAGGATAATCATTTATTGATATAATGAATGGATGTGAGGTAGACAATAGATAGAAAGATACTTCTAGCGATTTTATACTTAAAATGTAGGGAGATTGAACAGAGTTATGGGGAATGAAAAGGAAATTAGTTCCGCTAAATTAATATGGAAGATGACGCGCCCACATACGTTAACGGCGACGTTTTCTCCTGTAATTTTAGGGACAGTGGCATCACTTTATGTTGCCAAAATTGATTGGCTTTTATTTATTGCGATGATGCTTGCATGTTTAGCGCTGCAAATAGCAACGAACTTATTTAATGAGTACTATGATTTCAAACGTGGATTAGATACCGCTGATTCTGTTGGCATTGGTGGCGGGATTGTCCGTCATGGATTGAAGCCAAAAAATGTATTAACAGTTGCGCTTTTATTGTATGTCGTAGCAGCTTTTATTGGCATTTATATTTGTATGAATAGTAGCTGGTGGTTAGTAGTTATTGGTTTAATTGGGATGGCGGTTGGCTATTTATATACAGGCGGTCCATTACCAATTGCGTACACCCCGTTTGGAGAATTAGTTTCTGGATTGTTAATGGGGACATGTTTTGTACTCATTGCTTTCTATATTCAAACGAATACTGTAACGATTGAAAGTGTATTGATTTCCATTCCAATTGGAATTTTAGTAGGTGCAATCAATATGTCGAATAACATCCGAGATATCGAAGAAGATATTAAAGGTGGAAGAAAGACATTAGTAATCCTCCTTGGGAGAGAGAAAGCTGTGGTAACACTAGCGGTAGCCTTTTTCATTGCGTATTTATGGATTGCCGTAATTGTATTAATGGGTTATATAAGCCCTTGGGCATTAGTTATGTTCCTAGGTTTGAGAAAGCCAATTTCTGCAATTCAAAGTTTCCAAAAAGGGGCAAAGGATCCTGGATATATGCGCATCGCAATGAAATCAACAGCGATGACAAATACGATTTTTGGCTTCTTATTATCAGCAGGATTATTAATTAGTTATCTGTTTTAAATGAAAAATATTGTTAAGTAACTTAACCCCAGTTTCTCAATTTTAATATAGAGAGATTGGGGTTTTTATTTTGCCTTTGTTTCATGTTAAAAACAGTTTCATTTGAAATGCAAATACCAATAAATCGCAACTTCATCATTTTCAATATCCAAACCTTTATAAACAAGAAAATCAAACCCACCAATTACAAATCCACATTTTTCATAAAATTTACATGCTGCGACATTATTATTTTGCGTTTCAAGCATGATACCTGGCATATTGCCGTTTTTTGCCCACTGCTTTGCTTGATCAACTAATCTTTTACCAACTCCGATTGTACGATATTTTTTATCTACCGTTATATCTTCTATGTAAGCATAGTGATTCCAATTCTTTTTCAATACCATTAATCCAATGATTTGGTTATGTAACAGTGCTATGTAAATGACTTGATTAGGTTTATTTATATATTCATTGTAAGCGAGTTCTTCATTATCATCTTGATTTTGTAAATAACTTTTTTCATAACTAGGAACGTCTTCTACTGTATATGCTATATGTCTATTTACTTTTGAAAAAGAAAGAATTAACCGAGCATTCACTATAAAACTGTCATCAATCTCCGGGAGATTATCTAAATCATTTGTTTCTAACTCTCTAATTACAAGGTTCATCGGAGTACCTCCACATAATAATATTTCTTCTAGTTCTTCATTTGGTTCAAATGAATTCCAATTACAAAATTATAATAGAATTTCAATAGTATGGCCATCTCTGTATTTTATCTTTATACCGTTATGCTATTATCTTGATGTAAAAATGTTATTTAGAAAGAGTAGTATTTTTTATTTTGGATGTATATGCAGTTTTCAAATTTAACTGTAGTAGAGAAACAAATATTTTTTTAAAGAGTGGATGCAATACGCTATTCTTTAACTAATTTCGACATTATCTGCATTTTATCTTCACCTTCCTCTATTAGTCTATTTATTGTAAATATCAGCTGGAGTTAATGCTTGGCTGTATAAATAACGAGTATGAAAATTAGTAGGGAAAGGATTAAAACATAATGAAAGAATCACAAAATAAGAAAAAAACAAATGTAGTAACTAAGGCAATACTATCTCTAGGAGTTGTTTTAGCAACGACCTTTTTCATGTTCTTTTTAATAGGGAAATGGAACGCTATCCCAGCGAAAGGGGTAGCTAATGAAAGTATTAAGCTAGCTAATACGCAACAACAAGAAAAGAAAGAGGACACATCACTGGCAAAACAGAAAAGACCTGATGGAAAACCAGTAGGAAAGGTTGTTTATTTAACATTTGATGACGGTCCTAGCGAATTAACTGGGGAATTTTTAGACGTACTAAAAGAGCAAAATGTTGTTTCGACATTTTTTATGCAAGGTAGCAATTTGCAAAATACAAGTTTTCAGGAAAATGTAAAACGAGCAGTAAAAGAAGGCCATTATATTGGTGCACATAGTATGACGCATAATAGTGATAAGCTATACAAAAAAGGACAATTTGTACCGGAGATGAAAGAAACGTTAGCTCTTATTCATAATATTACGGGTACAACTCCTAAATTAGTCCGTCCTCCATATGGATCTGCACCAGGATTAAAGGGGCAGGAAATTCGTAATCAAATTGTAGAAGCAGGAATAAAAGTTTGGGATTGGACGATAGATTCAAATGATTGGAAATTAAAAGGTAACCCGCAGCAAATTATAGAGAATGTAAAGCGTACAACAACAGAAGATGTGGAAGTAGTTCTAATGCATGAAAAACCACAGACATTACAAGCGCTTCCGGAAATTATTAAATTTTATAAGGAAAAAGGATATGAATTTGGGGTATACAATGAAGCGGATCATTTTCAACTAAACTTTCAGAAAGATCAACGTCTATAGTATAAACATAATTATCTTAAAAAGGTGTTTTCCATTACTAAATCAATAACTAAGCCAAAAGTCGATTTCTTATTTTATAAAGAAATCGGCTTTTTTTATAAAATTGTACTTTGCGTATGAAGTCCTTGTTTTAGGATGAATATATTGAATTTATTTTAAAACAGAATTTGA
The DNA here is from genome assembly GCF_000836715.1 of Bacillus sp. L_1B0_5. NCBI lineage: Bacteria > Bacillati > Bacillota > Bacilli > Caryophanales > Bacillaceae > Bacillus > Bacillus sp. L_1B0_5. The sequence goes on from NZ_JXIS01000060.1 coordinate 20,227, forward strand.
GGACTCGTATTATTTTCTTTAAACTTATTAGTTAAGATTATTCGACAATCATATAAATAATAATTAAAGTATAGAACATACACATCTTAGGGAGGGCATATATGTGAAGAAATGGATAGAAATTACTCTGTACTCTTTACTTGGTATTTTAATTATAGGAAGTATTACGTTTTTGACTTGGTCTCAGTTTACTTATAAACCGACGAAAGAGGCTTTGTCGTTAGTAGATGATAAAAAAGATGAAAATTATATAGTTTTTGGAGAGAAAGATGCAAAAATAGGAGTCATTTTTTATCAAGGAGCTAAAGTAGAAGCGGAGGCTTATAGTTACTTAGGAGAAGCTCTTGCAAAAGATGGGCATTTTGTAGTAATGCCTAAGTTACCATTAAACTTAGCGATATTTGGAATAAATGAGGTAGATAGTGTAATTGAACAGTATCCTGAAGTTCAAAAATGGTATGTTGCTGGGCATTCAATGGGCGGAGCTATGATTTCTAAGTATGCCTTTCAGCATGAAGAAAAGGTAGACGGGATTATTTTCTTAGGTTCTTATCCTGCAGATGACTTCTCTACTAAGTCGATTCCAATGTTATCAATTTACGGGGAAGTAGATGCTTTAGCAACTGTCGAAAAAATAGAGAACAATAAAAAGTTAATGTCAAAGAATACTACTATGCACATGATAAAAGGGGGAAATCATGCTAATTTTGGCATGTATGGTGAGCAAAAAGGTGATAATGCGAGCTTGATTACGCCAAAAGCACAACGTGATGAAACCGTGAAAGTAATTGAAGAATGGTTATTAAAACAATGATAACGAATTTAATAAATCTACCGAAAAAATTCTCCGAGCGGTAGGTGGGAGAGGTAATAAAGAGCCAAATCGTATGAATTGGCTCTTTTATTTATCTGCTAGCTCCAATTGTCCCCTTATTTTCTCTGGAATATCCTTTTTAGAAATAATATCGTAAGAATACACATACTTTCCTTTCACATGAATTTTTAAGTAAGTTTTTCTTATAAAATCATTAGGTGTGTTCGTTCCAACTTTATATTCTTTCTCATTGCTTAATTCATCAACACCTTTTAGTGAGTACATAGCTCTTCCTTTATGATGGTAATCCGGAACGCCATATCCTTTCGCGACGGCGTATACATTTTTTTCTTCAGCAATCGGATTAAATCTGTCTAAATCCCCGCGTAATATGAAAGGTAGTAAGTATATAGGAAGGCCTATTCCTAATATGCAAATTACAAATTTTCTCATTATCGTTTCTCCTCTTGTTCATTTACATGCTTCAGTATAGAAAAAAATTCTTATGAATATAGAGGGAAATTCCTTAAAGTTATCTTAATAAAGTTTAACCGTGTGAAAAAAACTAACTTGAGCATTAAGCTTACGGAATGAATAACCAAATAACTTTTTTCTTTCTTTTTTGATATTTCTTAAGAACCTATCAAGAAATAAGTGTGTTTTAGGATTTAGAATAAATGTATCTTACAGTAATAAGAGAATTATCTAAATAAATTAGAGTGATAACAATTAAATAAAGTATCTTGTGGGGGGCTGCTTTCTTTTGGAATAGAGAATCCCATGGGGCAGTTACATGCAATGCAGGGCTGTGCTTCTATGGCACTGAAAAATCCAATGATAAAAAAAGAGGGGGAAGGCATTTTTTATTGAAGTTTGTTAATGATAGATTTTTAACTAGTTAGGGGGGATCGTAAAATAGATTATTAATCTCTTTGATAATTTTTATTTTCCTTATAGTTGGCATATTGTATTAGAAATTTTTAATTTTGAAGGGAGAATCAATAATTATGGGTAAGAAAAGAAGAACAAGTAATAAGTTATTACTTGTTAGTGCAATTTTTTCAATAACAATTCCCTCAGTCTCATATGCGGAGGAAGTAATTTTACCTGAAAATTTTACGAGTTCTTCAAGTTTGTATGAGGGACGGAATACGGAAGTATTGAAAACAAGCTTATATCCTGATACATATAATTATCCGTTTAACCATCAATTTATTTCGAAATTAAAGGAAGCAAACACAACTATAAAAAAAGTAGACAATAGTGATGAGGAAAATCCTATTATATCTACTACTCTTTCATTTATTCGCCATATGAATAGTGAAGATTATAAATCTGCATTTGATTTAACCTCAAGGTCATTACAGAAAATAATATCCGAAGAATGGCTGAAGAGCTATTGGGAGGGACTCCCAGTGCAATTACAAGCAGGTTCTTTTATAGAAATTGGAGAGGTTACACAAAAAGAGACAAATCCTGTTCATACAAATGTGGAGATTCAATTAGTTTTTGAAAAAATGACTGTACCTTTACTAATTAAACTAGATCCATCTGGAAAAATAGACGATTTTCAACTCAGCATGTCGTTTAGTCCTGTTGCAGAGCGTCCATCATATAGTAAGCCTGAATCATTTATTGATAAAGAAGTAGTAGTTGGAAGTGGTGCATTTCCATTACCAGGAACATTGTCGGTTCCAAAAGGAAAGGGTCCTTTTCCAGCGGTTATTCTTGTTCAAGGATCAGGAGCAACTGATCAGGATGAAACAGCGTTTGCTTTAAAACCATTTCGCGATTTAGCTGAAGGTCTTGCATCGAAGGGAATTGCTGTCCTTCGCTATAATAAAAGAACTTATGAACATGGGTTAAAAACACAATTCAGTCCCTTTTATACAGTTGATAAAGAGACAACAGATGATGCTCTTCTTGTAACTCAATTTCTTAAAAATGAGCCTTTAATAAATAAGAATCAAATATATATTCTTGGTCATAGTCAAGGTGGAATGATGCTTCCGAAAATGATTGAAAAAGACCAAAATAAAAATATTGCTGGGGCAATTGTAATGGGAGGGCCAGCTCGTACGATCCAAGACGTTGTTTTAGATCAATTTGAGTACCTTTTCTCTATTGGAGCAATGAACCTGGATCAATATAAATTCTACAAATCGCAATTTGAATTATTAAATGATCCCAATTTCTCTGGTCAGAATCCCCCAAAAGATTTTTACTTAGGATCAGCAGTATTTTGGGATTCTATCCGTAAAATTAAAGCGGCAGAAATGTCAAAAGAACAAAAGATACCGCTTCTTATTATTCAAGGAGAAAGAGACTATCAAGTTCAATCAAAAATCGAAATTCCTCTTTGGAAAGAACAATTAAAAGAACGAGATAACGTAGATTATCGACTATATCCAAAGTTAAATCATTTCTTTACAGAGGGTGATGGGGAAATAAGTAAGCCAGATGAATATTATAGTCCTGCTAATATCCCTGAGTATGTTATAAATGATATTGCTGCTTGGGTGCAAGGCAAATCGCAATTAAATTAGCAACCATATGTTTTAATAAAGACTTTCTTTCCGTAATCAAAATAGAAATATTTTTATTAGGTTATATGTTTTTTTAAAGCACTCTTTGAAAAGGAGTGCTTTTTTATTTTTCTATGATTTCTATAAAACAATGGGCTTGCCTCCCAAACAAATCGTTATTTGTAGCGCTTTTATCAAAGCAAAGTTCTTGTGACATTTCTTTGATATTAAAAACATGAATAACTTATTGTGTTAAAATTTTGAAAATTTAGATTTAACATCTTTAAAATAGGTGTATTACATATTACATAACAACTAAATAAAAAATCTAAAGGAGGAAAGATACCATGAAGATTATATAGTAACAATTGTTCTCTTCTAATTCCATATATCTTATGTTGAGAAATAAATTATAAGTGGCTTGATAAAGCTAAAATGAATGATTGACATAATATTTTGACGATAATATAATGAATCTCGAATTCAAGATAAGTTGTAAAGGATTGGTAATTATGAGCGTGATTAACGATGAGAGCTTATCTTTAAAGTTATTTGTTATATTATCAAGGGAATTACAGTTAATCACTAAACGTATTGAAAAGGATATAAAAATTTATGGACTTAATTCAACTGAATTTGCAGTGCTTGAGCTACTATACAATACAGTAAAGCTGATCAGCCTATAAAAAAATTGGAGACCAAAATATTACTTGCAAGTAGTAGTATCACGTATGCATCAATTACTTCAGAAAGTATTGAATTGGTGACACTAATTTTTCCTCAGCATAAAGAGGGGATTCGGAAAATATTTGGTAGTTTGGACTATATTGAGAAAAAATGATAATTAAACAGTTGAAAAAGTTAGGATATTATGCACAGAAATTGTAAGTTTTTAGAGGTTATTTCTGTTTAGTAATATCCTAATTAAATATAAATTAAATAAATAGGAGGGAAAATCAATAAATAGTAGTAAATGTATTGTAGTACAAAATAAAGAAATTATGTAATTGCAATTGATATAGTAGGAAAGATAGTTGTTCTGTTAACGTATACATATTGTCCTTTTCATTATAAATCTTTCATAAAGCGGAGAGTGGGTATCAAGAATGGAATTACGTCATTTAGAGTATTTTATTCAAGTTTGTAATAATAATAGTTTTACTAAAGCTGCGGAAGTTCTAGGTATTTCACAGCCGACTTTAAGCCAACAAATCCGTGTGTTAGAAGGTGAACTTGATACACCATTGTTTCATCGAGTTGGAAGAGGTATCAAAATGACAGAAGCGGGTAAGCTGCTATTTGATAAAGGAAAATTTATCATGCAACAATTTGATGACGTTTATAATGAAATTTTTGAATTAAAGGGTGTAAAAAGAGGTGTGATTACTATAGGAGGTTTATTAGAGGATCTCACTTATTTAACACCTTATATTATGAAGTTTCAACAACAGTATCCTAACATCGTTGTAAAAATTATAGAGTCCGAAGTTGCTGTAAATCAAATCGTTAACAAAAATATTGATATAGGGATTACACGTAGTGCTCAAATTCCAGACACATTAACAAGCACCCTTTTGTATAGCGAAGAGCTTGTCCTTGTCATTCCAAAAAACCATCCTTTGGATGAAAAACCATTTGTTTCTTTTCGAGAATTAGTAGGACTGAGTAGAATAATGGTTTCATGTAGTTGTCGTGAATCTATTAAAATATATTGTGAGAGTTTAGGGTTATCTTTATCTGAAGCAAATATAGAAACAAAATCTTCTATTTCTCTATTGAGTCTTGTATACAATGGTCATGGGGTTGCCATAATACCTCTTTCACTAGTTGATTTTGTTAATAATGATACTTTGAGCATAGTTCGTATTACTGATCCAACACCAAGGCAAGATATTAATCTTATTCATTTTGATGATAAATTTTTAAGTTTTGCAGCACGTATCTTTATGCAGAAGTTAAATAATCCTCAAAAGGTATTAGTATAATAATGATTTTAGTGTAACAATTGAAAAAATCTATACGTCTTGAGATGAGACCTATATTAAAGTCAAAGGGTAGTGGATTTATATGTATGGTGTAGTCGATCAAAAGGGGATACCGCTGACTTTTAATTAAGGAAAAAAGGACGGACTTTACAAGAAGAGAAGGCTGTCAAAAACAAGTCAAGTTAATCAATCAACTCTTCGCTCTTATCGTATAGTCCCATTATGGATATACATTGCTATTTTGAATCTACATATCCTTATTGTAGAAAGAAAACCACCGGCATTATACCGGTGGTTTTGATTTAGAAAGCAAAGCAAGTACAACCAATCCCCCATTTCGTTCCATCTTTTCCTATTACGGTATGAGTGTGTTGATGGAGAGGGTTACTACAACTATGTAACTTGTTATCATGGGAATCGTGAGAAAGTATAGTGTTAGCTAGGTTAGCACCACCATAACCATAAACGCCCGTCGGTGACCAATCAGGTGATGCTGGCGGCAATTCAGGTGATAAGTTTTTAAATTCATCATTTCCATAAACAACCTGCCCACCCATAATGGTGAGTAATGATTCAAGGTCTTTGATTTCTTCTTCTGGCACAGTAAAGTAGTCAGCAGACAATACAGCAATATCAGCAAACTGACCTACTGCCAGGGTTCCCTTTTTACTTTCATCACCAGAGAACCACGCACTTCCTTTTGAATATAATTCCAGGGCTACTTTTCTATCAAGTTTATTTTTTTCATCGTATATGGAAAGCCCACCAATGGTTTTTCCGGCAACCATCCAGTAAAGGGCGACCCAAGGGTTATAGCTGGAAACCCTGGTTGCATCACTACCGGCGCCAACAGGTATACCAAGGTCTAACATACGATAAATCGGAGGAGTATGCTTTGCAGCTTCCTTTCCGTATAAGTCAACAAAGTATTCACCTTGAAAAGCCATGCGGTCTTGGATGGCAATACCGCCATTTAAAGCCTTAACACGTTCCATACTACGATCTGAGATTGTTTCTGCATGATCAAACCACCAGCGTAGCCCATTAAAAGGAATTTCTCTGTTAACTTCCTCAAATACATTTAAGAAACGTGTGATTGACTCGTCATAAGTTGCATGTAAACGGAATGGCCAACGGTTTTCCACCAATAGAGAAATTACTTTCTTTAAGTCGGCTTCCATTACTGTAGCTAGTTCGGGCCGTGGCATTTGAAATTTTTCAAAATCGGCTGCCGAGAATACTAACATTTCTCCGGCACCATTCATTTTATACTTATCATTTCCTTGACCAGGAGAAACAATTTTTGCCCATGAAGCAAAGTCTTCATATTCATGATTAGGATTTTGCGTAAATAGATTATAAGCAATACGCAAAGTTAATTGTTCCTTCTCGGCTAAATGTTCAACAACTTTGTAGTCATCAGGGTAATTTTGGAAGCCACCACCTGCGTCGATGGCGCTTGTAATACCTAATCTATTTAATTCACGCATAAAATGACGAGTTGAGTTAATCTGGTCGTCAAGATTAAGTACTGGAGCTTTACCCAAACTTGAATAAAGAATAGAAGCGTTAGGGTTAGCAATTAAAAGGCCCGTTGGATTACCTCTTTTATCCCGCTGAATTAAACAGCCTGGAGGGTCTGGGGTATCTTTCGTGTATCCCAGTGCACGTAGCCCTGCACGATTTACAAGTGCTCTATCGTAAAGATGTAGCACAAAGACAGGCGTGTCTTCAGAAACAGCATTAATCTCTTCTAATGTTGGCATCCGTCTCTCTTTAAATTGAAATTCAGACCAACCTCCAACTACTCTTACCCACTGAGGAGCAGGTGTACGCCTTGCCTGTTCTTTGAGCATTTCTAGAGCAATAAAAAGTGATGGCACGCCTTCCCAACGTAATTCCATATTATAATGCAGACCACCACGAATAACGTGTATATGAGAGTCATTCAGGCCTGGAATAGCTCTCTTTCTTTTTAGGTCTATTTTTTTTGTTTTTTCCGTGGCACTATTAAGAATCTCATCTCCACCTACTGCAGTGACTAAACCATCAGTTATGGCGATAGCAGATACCTCAGGCTGAGAAGGGTCAAGGGTAGTAATTTTTCCGTTATATAAGATCATATCCGGTAAATTCATGTTCACACCTCGTCTACTTTCTATTATTTTGTAACCATGGATGAAATAATTTACCGAAAATCGGCATGACTACCCATGATAGCAAGGACACTATACATACAGAAACAAAAAAAGCTGACATAATAGGATTCATATGTTTTATAATAGGTCCTATCACTTTAGGAACTAACATGCTAAGAGGCCATACACCCAGAAGGGTAACGATAGACATTTTCCATTTTGGAGGTGGAACTGGCGTTTTCGGAGTAACAAACCAATAAGCCAAACTGCTTTCAGTTTTATAAGTTGGATTAGTGGCTTGAAATTGCTCGGCCGTTTTTAACAAATCCCGGCGAACATCTGATTCTTGCCAAGCACGTAGATGCTCATACGTATCAAAGCGAAAAATAACAGTATACTCTCTGGATTCGTTACTTGGGACTATTAGATTTACACCTAAATGTCCTGGGAATTTAGTAGCCGCAGCCTCAATTTCATGTCTCCATGTTTCAAACTGTTTTTCTCTACCTTCTTGAATTTCCCATGTAACAATCGTTGTTACTGGATTGCCAGCATCCATCGTGTTCCCTGTATAAGTCTCTTCGACAGCTACTCCTTCTTGTTTCATATTTTCCTGCTTGGAAGCGCGCCATGCACCATAGTATATGCGTATTCTACACCTTGACCATAAGCACCAGTGTGTTCCTTTACAATCTCCATTACAGCATCATAAGTGTCTTTGTGTGCCCAGTCACGTTGGTATTCAAGTAAAACTTGAATTGCTGTCACTGGAATTGCACCAGCTTGTTCTACACGACGCATAGCAGCGTTATGTGCTGTCAAACTAGTACCACCTGAAGCATCATCAACTGCATACACCTCATAGCCAGCTTTAATTGCTTCAAGCACAGGGAATGCAAGGCAAACTTCAGTCCAAAGTGCTGCAAATATTAATTTCTTTCTACCGGTTGCTTTAACTGCCTCAACAAATTTCGGATCTTCCCAAGAGTTCATTGAACTACGTTCTATAATTTCATGGTTTGGGAATATATCAAGAATTTGTGGCCAAAAATAACCAGAAAAGCTGCGTGTTTCAACTGTAGTAAGAATAGTAGGTACGTTAAAAGTTTTTGCTGATTTAGCAAGCAGCATAACGTTATTAATCAATGTTTGTCTATCAATACTTGCAACTCCAAAAGTCATTTGAGGTTGAAAATCAATTAAAATTAATGCACTGTTCTCCGGATTTAACAATTCTAAATTACTCATAATAAACAGCTCCTTTTTTAATTGTTTAAAATTAATATTATTGAAAAAATATATTTTCTGTTAATTAAACCTGTAATCGTAAAAATAAAATATTTGCTATACCTTTTAATTTAAAAGAGAGTGCTGATTTAATCAGCACTAAATGTATACTATCTAGTTTTTTGAAAGAAAAGCTATTATGCATTTTGTTTACTAAGATCTCGCTGAGCTCCCCTATAGCTTCCAATTATATTTTGATAGCCTGGAAGATTGCTAGCAAGCAAATTGCCAAAACCTTCGACATCGTTGCGCCAATCGCGTTGTAATTCGCAAGCTACGCTAAACCAGTTCATAAGTTGCACACCACTATGTGCCATACGAGTATTTGCAGCATCTGCAACTTGTTTACTGAAAGTTCCTGAAGCATCAGTAACAGCAAATACTTCATATCCAGCTTTTATAGCGGAAAGTGCAGGGAAAGCAACACAAACGTCCGTAACTACGCCCGCGATGATAAGTTGCTTTTTTCCAGTTTCTTCGATTGCTTTTACAAAATCATCATTATCCCATGCGTTAATTTGTCCAGGTCGAGCTATTTTTGGTGCATGAGGAAAGAGATCAACCAATTCTTGCATTAAAGGTCCATTAGGCCCGTTTTCAAAACTTGTTGTTAAAATAACTGGTAAATCAAAAAACTTAGCAGTATGAGCAAGAGCTAAAACATTGTTCTTGAATTCATCAACACCATAGTCACGTACTAGTCCGGACATAAGACCAGTTTGATGATCTACTAAAAGAACGACAGCATCATCTTTGTTAATACGAGAATAGAGATCAGTCATTATGTATTCCTCCTAAAAATTAAGTAATCGAAGAAAGTTTAAATAGTCGAATACTATCATAAGTTTCTTCGTTTATAACTAAGCTGACCAATAATATTGGTTATAGCAGCATTCACAGAACATGAAGTGCTATACAAATTTATAGTATTTTAAAACTGATTCGTTAATCAATTCTAAATTATCTATAATTCGTATAGGTCGTAACTATAGTTGTTTTCACTATAAAATAGATTGGTTTTACCTATACATCCTATAGATAGAACAATATTGATAGTCACCTATTTTTGTTATTACAATTGAATATGAGTAATGTTCAGTAATTATTTTATGATGAAAAAGGTATTAGAGGGGGGATTGTTCCAAAAGGAGAAAATGAATGCGTTGGAACAATAGAGTTTCATACTTAGATTTCACAACATAAACGTGCATGAATAGGTTATGACATTCATCCGGAGTATTGAAGAAAAGGATACATATTAGAATATTTTTTGGAGGTAGAAGCATGGCGAAAATTACTGTAGGAACCGAAAATCAAGCACCAATTGAGATATATTTTGAGGATCATGGCACAGGAAAACCAGTTGTACTAATTCATGGTTGGCCGTTAAGTGGTCGATCTTGGGAATACCAAGTTCCAGCTCTTGTTGAGGCTGGATATAGAGTTATAACGTATGATCGACGAGGATTTGGAAAATCATCTCAGCCGTGGGAAGGGTATGAATATGATACCTTTACTTCTGATTTACATCAACTATTAGAACATTTAGAGCTTCAAAATGTCACACTTGTTGGTTTTTCTATGGGGGGAGGCGAGGTAGCCCGGTATATTGGGAAATATGGAACCAATAGAGTAGAGAAGGCTGTATTTGCAGGAGCTGTACCACCATTCCTTTACAAGTCAGCAGATCATCCTGAGGGTGTATTAGATGATGTAGCAATTCAAGGATTTGAAAATGGAGTAAAAAATGATCGCCTAGCATTCCTTGATGAGTTTACGAAAGGATTTTTTGCTGCTGGAGATCGAACTGACTTAGTTAGTGAACCATTTCGACTTTACAATAGGGATATCGCTGCGGGTGCATCACCTAAAGGAACACTAGATTGTATCGCTGCTTTCAGCAAAACAGACTTCAGAGGCGATTTAGCCAAGATTAATATACCTACCCTTGTTATTCATGGTGATTCAGATGCAACTGTACCATATGAATATAGTGGGAAATTAACACATGAAGCAATTCCTAATTCTAAAGTAGCCTTAATAAAGGGTGGTCCACATGGGCTAAATGCAACGCATGCTAAAGAATTTAATGAAGCACTCCTATTATTTTTAAAGGGCTGATTACAACTATATAATTGTTAAATAATAAATTATAAACAAGTAAAAAGAAAGCTTTATAAAAGATGCTCTTGGATAAATCCAGGAGCATCTTTTTAAATGCGGCGTAGTGCACCACTGTAATCAATTTAAAAAATCGAAATCTTCCATAACGAAATTTTTATTCATTTTTAAATGGTGATATTGAGTTAGGTTTATAAATCGCCATTAGTTTCGAATTGAATATTCTTCTTAACAGCAAAAATTTATTGATTAGAGTTTTTTTAGGTCTTTTAGATGGATTGCTATATTACTATCAAGATAATATTTTGAATAATCCTCAAAACAAAGAAATGCACATTTTCTTGTTTGTGTAGTGAAGTTTCTTAAGTTGAGAGGGGGCCTTTATATCCTAATCCAAAAGTGTAGACTACAGCCTACAAATAATCATCTTCCTCTTGAAATTGTTGTTTTACATCTTCAAATTTTTGAAGAAGGAGTGTTTTGTTTGGAAATGATAAAATCTTATTAATTTTTATAATTAGTTGAATTTTTATAGAAATAATTCTCTTGATATATTAAAATAACATTGTATTATGTAAGATTTTAATTAGGGGAGAGAAATTTTATGTTGAAAAAAATCATTCCAGTTGCTTTAGCATTAAGTACAGTTACTTTTACTAGTGTATTTGCTATGCCTTCAGCCCAAGCAAGTACAGAACCAAACCGCTACATAGATGTACAAATGCTCGGTATTAACGATTTTCATGGGCAACTAGACACAGTAAAAAAAATTAACAATAAAGATGCAGGGGGAATCGAGTACTTAGGGGCTTATTTACGTGATCGTGAAAAACAAAATCCGAATACATTAAAAGTACATGCTGGCGATGTTGTTGGAGCAAGTACTCCTGTTTCAGCATTATTACAAGACGAACCTACCATTGAATTTCTAAATGATTTGAAATTCGATGTTGGAACTATAGGAAATCATGAATTTGATGAAGGTGTTGAAGAAATGAACCGCCTTATTTATGGTGGATACCATGAGAAAACAGGAAATTTTAAAGGAGCAAAATTCCCATATGTTGCTGCAAATTTCTATAATAAGTCCACCGGGCGTTTATTTTTACCACCATTCACTATAAAAAAGGTACAAGGAGTTCCTGTTGGATTTATCGGAGTTGTAACAACGGATGTTCCTAACCTTGTTATGCCTACTATGCTAAAGAATGTAGAAATTACAGATGAAGTTGAAGCTATTAACAAATCTGTAAAGCAATTAAAAAAACTAGGTGTTAAATCTATCGTTGTTCTTGCGCATAACGGGGGGACAACAGATGGAAATGGCGTAACAAATGGTGATATCGTCCGATTAGCAAATGAGACTGATCCAGAAGTCGATGTTATTTTTGGTGGGCATAGCCACACTTATGTAAATGGAACTGTTAATAATAAACTTGTCGTACAAGCAAATTCTTATGGTATGGCTTTTGCTGATGTTGATGTAAAGATTGATCGTAAAACACAAGATATTGTTGAGAAAAAAGCAGAAATTGTTACAACTTACCATGAAGGCATGGAGCCTGATAAAAAAATAAAGAAGAAGATGGAGAAATATCAAGCAAAAATCGCACCTCTTGTTAATGAAGTTGTAGGTAAGTCTATTGCTCCACTAGATCGTAAACTAAATACGGCTGGTGAATCTATTCTTGGAAATTTAGTTGCTGATGCCCAGCGTGCAACAATGCAATCTCAAATTGCACTTATGAATCCTGGTGGTATTCGTAATGACTTAGATGCTGGTGATATTACATGGGGAGAGATATATGGTATTCAACCATTCGGAAATCAATTAATAAAAGTAAATTTAACAGGTCAAGACATTCGTGATATTTTAAATCAACAATGGCAAAAAGATATAACAAGAATGCTTCAAATTTCGGGGATCCAATATACTTGGGATGCGAACAAGCCTAATGGAGAAAAAGTAACAAGTATTCGCTTAACAAATGGAGAAGAAATTATTCCTTCTAAAACTTACAGCGTCGTTGCGAACGCATTTCTAGCTTCAGGTGGAGATGGATTTGTATCCTTTAGAAACGGTAAAGATGCTGAAACAGGACCAACTGATTTTGAAGCATTAGTAGATTATATAAAAAAATCAAAAGAACCAATTCAGTCTATTATTGATGGAAGAATTCAAAAAATAAATTAGTTTTTTATTAATCTCAAAAACAAATAGATTACCTGTACGCTATACTTCTTAATGTGCAGGTAATCTATTTTTTGTGGGTTTGAAATAAATCTTACCGTGGTCAATGGATATACTGTATAGATGCAGAGTGCCGAAAAAAAGTGAAGTAAACAAAAGTCGATATCCTGAACGTATAGGGGGGCTTTTTTGAAAAAACGGGACATATCGAACATCAACTAGGCTTAACGATGGATGTTAAAGATACAAATAATGAATTAGAGTTATGGTGTGCTAAGACGAAGGAAGGGAAGTGGCCGAAAGAAAATACGCATCGTGCAGGATATATCATTTGTTATCCAAAAGAATAGAGAAATATGACTGTTTATGCGTATGAGCCTTGGTATATTCGCTATGTAGGAGAAATTGCTAAAAAATATATAAGGAAAAACTAACTTTAGAGGAATATATGAGATAAGAAAGCCACAGTGAATTGAAAATCTGTATTTTTTGTTTAGGCAATAATATTTTATAAAATAGTAGGGTACTTTATTTTAATAGATTCAAAAACTGCCTATCTAAAAATTTGATAGGCAGTTTTTTTACTTTTTGGCAAAAAGTGAAATGATTTTATTATGTTTACACATATAGAAAATGTAATTATTCCAAACACCAATCATTGCCCTTCATTATTAGCAATAGGATAGCTACTTAAGGGTAAAAAAGAATTCGCCAACTTTTGTGCAAAATGTAATGGGGGCTCTACCGATTGGACATGAATATACATAATTAAGGAATTCATGTACAGCCAGTGATTATGTAAAGCACTGACAATAATTCCTTGTTGTATAATTGATTGCATAAATGCAGGAATCTCTTCTTGTAGAACAGCGATTTCGCCTAAATTTAATGCATTACTATTTTGATCCAACGATTCAAAACTTACTCCGACGGGTACTACATTGGTACTCCGTTTTCCTTGAACAAGCACGCTAAAATCGCGGTGAAAAGACACCGAACAACCACCTTGACTTATTTTACTTTTTCCTTTAAGTATTGTAGCAAATTGTTCACAAATGAAATTAAGATTGTGCATAAATTCAATCCCTTTCTCGTACAAAATTATATAATTAGAGATTTGAATGTTTATTTTAAAAGAAATACAAGCTATAGTACTTGGCTATTCGGAACTTTATTGGAGGTGATTAATGTATCCGAGTTATTAAACTTACGATTTATGATAGTCTGTTCGAGATGTTATTATAAAAAATTCATAAAGTATGCACTTATATATTTTTAGTTTATGTAGATTAAATAAATATGTATTTAAATTTGAATGATAAAACTAGAAAAACAACGTTGAGAAAATAACCAATAATATTTTGTTTTCTATAAAAAAACACTACTAAAAAATGAGTTCTAAAATACCGTACCTATTCACGAAGAATTTAGTTGTTTCTCCCTGTATCTATTTATATTTTTCGGTATAGAAAACAATTCCTATGAATACAGAGGGAAATTCTTTAAGGTTTTCTTAGAATTTAGTAAAGGTTATTTTAACCAAAATTTTCATAGAAATACCTTCAAAAAGAACAAGAGTTCGTATATAATGAGAACAAACGTTCTTTATTTAGGAGTGATTACCTTGTATGATTATTTTCTTTTACCGAATCGTATTATTCTTTGTGTAGATCTTCGTAGCTTTTATGCGAGTGTATCATGTATTAAAAAAGGACTTGATCCAAGATATACAAAATTGGCTGTCGTAGGGGATGTGAATCAGAGCGGATCAATTGTATTAGCGGCAACACCGCCATTAAAAGCGTTAGGAATAAAGAAGATGGCTCGTTTGTACGAAATACCGAAGCGACCAGATATTATTATTGTGAATCCAATTATGCATACGTATATGAAGTGTTCAACTTTCATAACGGGTTTAGCTTTGCAGTATGTCGCGCCGGAAGATTTTCATCAATATAGTATCGATGAATTTTTTATGGATATGACTGCAAGCATTCATTTGTTTGCCAGTAATCCGCGCGAGTTCGCATTAAAGTTCAAGCGAGAAATATATGAACGCACACGGATTGAAAGTACGATTGGTATAGGGCCTAATTTATTATTGAGTAAAGTGGCTTTGAGACTACCAAAAATTACTTTGTACATAAATAAAAAACATATATTAGCGCTATTTATCTATTGATACGGAATGTACATTATATATGTACATTCTTTTTTGAAATTGTAGAAAATTTATGCTTTGTATACTTAATGTGTGACTTTCTTTTTTACTTGGGGTTCAGCCACATCGCCATCAATCTAAAAAAAGTAGATACCTCCAAAACGAAAAAAACGAGTTAAATTCTCATAAATAACTGTAAAATAATAACTTGCTTGTTTTGGACTACTTCTCCCCTACCTAGTTTAATCACAATGGATTGAGTTTCATAAATAATGAAACTCAATTAAAATAAATCAGAAAGCATCATACTGATATATGTCATTTTATTAGTATATAAAAGTACAGCAATGACAACCATTAATACTCCTCCTATTTTCATGAAAATAGATGAATATCTAGTGATAAATCGAGTCTTCCCAATGAAAAAAGCCATTAATAAAAAAGGGATGGAAAAACCTAAAGAATAGGCTGTCACATTTATAAATGTTTTCGTTGGATCCATAACACTAGCATACATTATAGAACCAAATATAGGACCAATACACGGAGTCCATCCTGCAGAGAAAATTACACCAATAATGAAAGAATTAATTACACTTACATCCTTAGTTTTTAAACTGAACCTGTGTTCTTGTAACATGAATGTTGGTTTGACTATACCTAATAAAAATAATCCCATAAATCCAATAAATATAGCACCTAACATTCTAATTAAATCTTTATAATCAATAAATATTTTCCCAACCCAACTTGCTGAAAAACCAAGTACATAAAAAATACAAGAAAAACCTACCAAAAATAAACTGGCATGAACAAGTATCTTTTTATTCTTTGAAACAGAATTTTTGTCATTTAATTCCTTTATTGATATACCCGTTATATAAGATATAAAAGACGGATATAAAGGTAAACAACATGGTGAAATAAAAGCTAAAAATCCAGCGCTTAAAGCTAACCACCAAGTAACATTATCCATTAAGCCAAACCCCCTTATAACAGAATAAATTAAAATCAACGAAAAATTCTTGTTAATCTAATTATCTCAAAAAATACAAAATTTTTCCTTATATATTACTAAAATTCTGATAAAATTTATAATATAGGAGGTGTGAAAATAAATGCGAAATGAAAGAAGATTTATTACTAGAATGCTCATTCTTATTACACTATTCGCAGCTGTTACATACGCGGTGTATGAAGGAGTTGTAAAAAAAGAAGACAAAAATAATATTGCAGAAAATGAGTTAGCTCCTGATTTTATACTAAACACAATTAACAAAGAAAAAATTCAACTGAGTAAAATGAAAAAAGATGGAATAATAATTAATTTTTGGGGAACATGGTGTGAACCATGTCAAAGAGAAATGTCAGCATTTCAAAATATTTACAAAGTATACAAAGAAAAAGACATAGAAATAATATCTATTAACTCACAAGAATCAGAAATAGCTGTAAAAAACTTTATTAAAGAAAAAAATTTGTCATTTCCAGTCGTTATAGACACGAATGGTCAAATAGGTAATAAGTATCAAGTAACTACGCTACCGGCAACTTATTTAATAGATTCAAGAGGAAAAATCATAAAAAAACATGCTGGTGAAATGAATGAAAATATGTTAGAGCAATGGATAAAACAAATAACAAACTTATAACATACAAAATGAGTCAATATTAAATAGTATAATCTATAAAAATCACAAAAATATCTACAATCACAAACTCCTAAAGCTATATTAAGTAGGAAGAGATTTTCATCAAACAAAATCTGCTTTATAAAAAAACAAAATAATTATATGTCCCTTTATTGTGAAAAAATAACGGATCCTTATAATGCTAATAATAAAAGAAATTAACAAAAACTTTGCAAGTCTTTATGTTTTAAAAGATAATCCAACTTTTTAGGAAATGGATTATATACACAAAGAATATGCTGTCTACGAGAACATGTTGAACTTCCAAATGCTGTTGTGAAAAGAATGGATGGAATATTGCATCCAGAAAGGGAATGGAAAACTAAAAGGTTCTTGATATGAATGGATTTCTGGTATTTGGTTGCTAACGATTATGTTATCTTATGTAAATTAACTTGTATAGAGTATACAGTACCTATATATGGTAATGTCATTTTGAAAGGCGGATGTATATGGAAAAGGATACGGAGTTAATTAAAGAGTTACGGGAATTAAATCAAAAAGTGTCTCATCTTGAAAAAATACTTAAAGAAAAAAAATATGAGACAATAAACACAGCTAAAAAGGTAGGACCTGTTCGTACTTTTACAGAAGCTGTAATATCTTTACTATTTGGTTTGTTTATCGTAGGACCAGTGATAGTATTTGTTATAACAGCTGTTATGTATGCTTTTGCATGGATAGGACAAAAGATATGAAATAATCTTAAAATATAAATAATTCTAGATTATTTAACTCTCGAGAACGAATTTCACGTCAACTAGCCTCTCTTCTGAGGGGCTAGTTTTTTTACAGTATAAACATAAGATTTTACATTTATAAATTGTCTTAACATACAGCAAATATCTTAAAATATGTCCAAATTACGTCTAAACGTACAATTTTATTTTTTGATACGATGCCTCCTTTATAATAATAAAATACTATTGACACTATTTGATGTTAATAACTAATAAACTTGTTATAAAGTGAAAAAATACGCTATTCTTTTTGTAGAATCATAGGAAAGAATGGCGTTTTCTATGAAATTGATTCGTTCTATAGATGTTAATCAGGATATATTAATTTTATTCAAAATCAAACATTTTAAATTGCTTAGATAAATCTGCCGATATTTTTTCTTCATTTTCTTTACTACCTGTTTTAAATTCTAAAACATTTTGTATTCCTTTTTCTCTGTATGTAGAGGAGGCGCAAATATTACGATAAGCTTGGCTATAATGGGATATCTGTTGTTTTAATTCTCTTATTTCACATTCTTTTTCATGCAACATTTGCTCTAATTCTTTTATTTTTATTTTTAACGTAGTATTTTCCATTTCAAATGCTTGTTCTTTTTTAGCAATCGCGTATAGCGAATTAATACATGCATTTAAATGTGTTAGTGAAGAAATTAATTTTTGCTTATTATTATAATTTTTTTCAACTATATCAAAAATATTAGGAAGGGGAATTCCTGTATCAAAATCTATTTTAGTTGTGAACGGTATTGGTTCATTTAATTTAGCAATCTCGTCTTTTAAATTCCGAGACCAAGTATTCCGACTTATACCAGTTTCTCTTTCAAGATCTATGTAAGATATAACTTTATTGGGATGTTTCTGAACATAATTAAGTAACTGTTGTCGAAGCTCTTGTAATGGATACTTCTTTGGTTTTCCTACTTTATTCTTCATCGTTTATGCCCCCAAATAAAGAGTTTGCTACTGCGTCTAACTGTACATCTACTCTAGCTTTTTGTTCCTGCATTTTTTTAAAGTTCCGAGAAATATAGTTTAATTCTGCTTGTGAAAGTTCATCATATTCCAAGGTAATAAAGTTGTAATTCATATTTTTGGTAATAGTTTGAAACAAAAGAAGTTGTTCTTTAATGCGTCTCCATAATATTTCAGATTCGTCACTCAACCATCTATATAAATCAAGATTAAATTCATCGTTAGGAATAAAAAAATACTCACAATATCTACAATCTCCTACGGGACAATCTTTTGGATTATGAAGACAATAACCATGTTCCATTCGTGATAATTTTTTTAAATCTGCTTTTGACAATTGATTAAGAAAAGATTTAGAAAACAATTTTTTTATATTATCGTCATTTGATATTCCTTCTGTATGTAAAGAAACATACGGCATTTTCCTGTACTGATCTGACAAATATTGAATCGATGATTGGCTAAAGTATTCTAGATGATTAAAATAATGCATTTGTGCATCTAAAGAACTATGTCCTCCTATTCTAGCTATAGTGAGCATATTAAACCCTTGAAACATCATATTACAGAAAGCAAAATGCCTTGTATCTAAAGGTTTGATATATTGAAGCGATAGACCATACTTTTTCGTAACTATTTCCTCATAAAAATTTTTTAGTAATGTATATAGTTGTCCTTCTTCAAATCTAGTTTTATCTTTCTTATTCTTAAAAGCATTACCATGGGTCTTTTGATATCGTTGAGATTTGCAGTAATGATAATAAGATAATAGATACTCATTATTTGAGTTTTCATTTGTAATAAAGATATACTCTTGAATTAAATCATATATACGTTTACTAATAGTTAGTGT
Organism: Bacillus sp. L_1B0_5; assembly: GCF_000836715.1. Classification (NCBI taxonomy): domain Bacteria; kingdom Bacillati; phylum Bacillota; class Bacilli; order Caryophanales; family Bacillaceae; genus Bacillus; species Bacillus sp. L_1B0_5. The sequence goes on from NZ_JXIS01000060.1 coordinate 39,708, forward strand.
ATCAGTTACATCTATACTGTGTATTTTTCTTGCTTGCTTTTTTGTTCTTGGAACTGTTAGTGTATACTTTCCATTATTCTCTTGTGCACATTCTCTAGATAATAAAATGAATTCTTTTATCCGCATGGGAATGATCAATGTAATATTCCACCATAAAATAATAGGGAAATAAATTTCTTTTTCTGTATCTGTCCAATTTTTTTGGAAATCACGTATAATCCAATCGAAAGTTAGTACATCCTTAAAATCAGGCAAATTTCTGACGGTGTTCGTATAACCATAAGCGAATTGTTTACATAGAATGATTAAATCATCTTGTTCCTCGTAACCAATAAAAAGTAAGTATTTTGCTAACGATGTAGCGTATTTGAAAATTACACTTGCTGATTTATTGTTGAGAAAGGATTCTAATTGGGAGTAACACTGGCTATCTTCAAAGCCTTTAGTTACTAAAATTGCTTGTTTTATAAATTGTATTTTCCCCTGTATAGTTTTTAATGAATTCTCTTGTCTTAACTCTAATAGCACGTAGTAACGTAGAGATTCTTTATATATAGGAAGAGAGTATATATTGAAAAGAATTTTAGTAATTCGCTTATCTTTATCAGCAAGTAGCCAAATAGTGTCTTCGAATCTGTCATTAATAATTACACCTATTTTTTTAAATTCATCAAACATTTGAGTAAACTTAGTTTGTTTATCGTGAGAGAAAAAGACTTTACTTAAAGATTCGATATACGATTTTATTCCTACATCAGATATAAACTCTTTATTATATATTTCTAGATTTTTTAACACTTTTTCAACACCTCTGGGTTATCATATAGACCTAATTAGATATAAAATAATGATCAAAATGAATGAATGCTGTCTTTATTTCTTGAAACAAAGTATTTAAGTCAACAAAAGAATTTATATAATCCTTGCCAAATGTATCAACAGCTTCTTGTAATAGATGAAGCAATCTTAAAATCCATGATTTCTCTCTCTCTGCTACAGATATGAGGGTTGCACTTTTTAAAACAATTATTCTTTTTGAAATTTCCTCTTGAATACTAATTAATAAATAAACTTTTGGAATCGAATATATACATCCCACGCAAGAAGAACTATTTGGAGTTATACAATTAGGATAATTAAAACATTGAATATGTTCTGTATGAGAAGGAGATAAGTCTTTATATAACTTTTCTAACTTGTCTTCTAATGTCTTTAAAGGCATACTAAGAATTTGAAGAGCCATGGACTCGCGTTCTTGATGTTGTGTTTGTAAAAAATAACCGAAATCCTCAAAACTTAAAGGGGTCTGAAAGATTTTTTGTATCTCTAAAATACGTGCCGTTTCTTCATCTAAACTAATATTATTCTCTTTTTTTATCTGTATAGCTTGAATTAATAAATTGTATAGATACCCAAAGTGACCACGATTAAATAAATGCTCTGTGACATTACTGATAGGTCCATCTTTGTTTGTTGTTTGAATATAAATAGAAGTAGATTCTTGATTAGTATGAGAGCGTGCTCTTTGAGGTAGGGCTAATGCGGTTGCTTTATATTCTGAGCTTTGTACAGCTTTATGAAATAGATAAGTCATAAAACTTCGATTCATTTTTCGACTTTGAAAATTAAATTTGTAATCCTCAAAAAAAAGTTTGTGAATTGCTCCTCTTCTATTACCTAGGTTTATTAATTTACTATCGTCTACTCCTTGTCTATGTAAATCACAAATGACAATCATTGTAGCAATTGGAATTAACATATCAAAGTTAACTAAAAAACGATTCAAAGCGCCAGTTTTGGAAACAACTAGTCTTTGTGAAGCATATTGATTAATAATTTTTTGAGCTTGTGTAGTATTTAATCTGTTTCCATTTTTAAGCCATTCGAAAGAAAAATCTCCAGCTAATTTTATATTAATAAAAGGCAGTTCAAGAAAATCCCGAGAACGCCAAGCGTTAGTAAAATGAAGAGAAACATACAACCATGTACCCGCGTATCTTCGATCTTCTATAGCTTGTAAGAAGTGTTTTTCTATATTCTTCACGTATTTTTGGAAATAAATAAAATCTTCTAGAGGATAAATTTCTTTATCATTACCTGAAGAGGAAGGTTTAGCCGAAATTTTGTATGTATTAGAAAAAATACAATCACTTAAGTTCTCTTTACAATAGTCTAAAAAGTGAACAAAATGCTTTTTGTAATTTCCAGAAGAAAGGTTATTGAAAAGCATTTTTAAAGTAGCATCGCTACAATACATAATATCTTTAGTTAATAATTCTAATAATTCTTTGCAAAATAAACCATATTCACGCGCTTGCATACGTTGTATATGCATATTGGCTTGTGAGGAATTCATTTTACTTAAAAAGAACTCTTCCATTATAGAGATAGTATCTGCTAAAGAAGGGGTATTGAATATAGAGCGAACGGTATGATAAAACACATCTTCTGGTTTTTCAAGCTTTAATAAACGGTATGAATCCGGAGAATTTAAATAGTTATTAATGGCTTCTTTTGATATTACTTTTTGACATTTCCCTTGGTATATTACCCAGATACATCCTTCCCAAATTGTAGAGAATCTTTGTATTTGTGTCTCGTTTAAAAAAAGGAGATTTTGTATCTCTTGAATTGTATAATAATAATCCGGAATAGTTGTCATAAATCTTTGATACGAATCTACCTGTTCTTTAAGGAGCATTATCTGTTTTTTAGTACCATAATTCACAGATTCAAAATTAATATGTTGATTATCTAAAAGCTTATAAAGTGAGCGCCGATTTTTTAAACCTAAAATTTTTGCAGCTTGTGAAAGTGAATAATAATCATTGATGTTGTTTACATTAAAGAATTTTTGTCTCTGTTCTTTAAATTTTTCAACAGAATCTTTTGGAACGTACCATGTAGACTTTATTTTTATAGAGTCTGGGAATGAATTATTATGTATATATTCAATAATTGTACTACGATCTAATTGCAAGTCTTTTATTAAAAAATTCACTGTGTAGTAATTTGATGGATTAAACGGTTGAGTAACTAAAGTGATTATCTCCTGTCTATGTACGTACGTGCGGTTACCTATTACAATTATGTCTTTAAATCTCTTTTTTTTAATTCGATTTTGAACATCCTGTACGCTTAAATGTAGCATGGTTGCTATTTCTTTAGAAGATAAGTAATTAGACTGGAAGTATAAAAAATCATTGACAGCTTTTTCTGGAATGAATTTTTTACCACGTACCATTTCAATTTTGAGATTGGCAACGACTTCTAAAGGATTAGCTTTTCGATAAAACCAACCCCTAAGTGATTTTGCATTTATAGAAAGTATATTGGCAGCTTCGTTTATTGTTAATAACTTCATCTTTTCCTCCCCTTAAACTAGTTAATAATCTTTAAACAATTCATCCAATAATTTTTCAATTTCATTCTTTAACTCTACAGTATCAGCCATATAAGTCAGAGCTGAGAAAATACTTGTATCGCCCCTAGACAAAGCTACTTCATAAGGGTTATTTGCAACCTTAGCGATTAGGTTTGTAAAAGTTCCTCTTCCAATGTGAAATGACCATTTGGTATTTTTTAAATTGATGGACATAATAACATCGTCTATATTTAATGACTTTGATAATTCCTCTATAAAACATTTTTTCACTTTTTCAAAGTGATATCTAATAGATTTTCCTGTCATTGCTTTACCGTCTCTGTTTACAAAAAGGGGAGTTGTTAAAGGTAAATCAGAGGAATCATAGATTCCCTTCAGTAATCTAAGATGATCTTTATAAAGATGAGGGAGTATATTTTTTATATTATAAACAAATTGTAGGCGCGGCTTTTTAACATAGCTAGTTCCATTCGTATCTTTAATATCTGGTCGAAGTGTTTGTGAAGTTAAAGCTATTTTCATTCCACCTTTTCCGTATGAATCACTATAAGGTGTAATATCTTTTAATGTAATATTAGCAATTTCCCCAATTCTCAATCCCCCAAATATGGATAAGTAGATAGCTAATGCTATAGGTGGAGCAACATGTATAGCCATTCTAATAAAAGATAAAATATGTTTAGGTGGCAAAGTGTGTTCTATCGCTTTTAAATCAGTATATTTTACATTAGCCGCTTCGTTAGAATACTTTACTTGGAATGGAGATAATTTATATTTTTGCTTAGGGTTATTGGGTGTAACAGCTTCAGTAAAATCTTTGATCGTATAGTACTTAGAACATTTTTTTTGTGCTAAAAACTCATAAAAATATACGAGTGATCTTTCTATATTTTTAACACTAGAATTAGTCTTTCTTTTCCATAATAATTCATTTAAAAATGTACTACCATGTTCGAATTTTAATTCTGCTAGTGACGTAAGACAAAAGTCATTTCTTTTATCAATAAGTATATAATTTAAAAATTGACATAAGTGTATCGCGTGCAATCTTTGTGTATTATAACTTTTATACTTCCAATTTTGAAAAATAAAAGCACTTAGTGGATGAACAATAGAGATTTTCAATGTCTTGTGTTTAAGCATAATTAAAGCATGTTTGCGATAGAATGACTCCTTATCAGTCCCTTTAATTTCTACTAGTGCTGTATCCACACAAAACTGATATTCTTGATTAGATAACGTCTTATATTTGTTAACCAGAATACTGCTCAAAGTTTTCTCCCCTTGTTTTAGATTATTAATCGAAATATATATTTCGAATTTTCAGATAATCTAATTTTAACCTTATACAATAGTTATGTACACAACATAATGTACATTTTTTAGTAATCTTTGCGATGGATGTGGAAGCAAAAAAGAATAAAGATGGAATAGCGCAGTGGACGTATGACGATATACCCGAGAAGTTATGGGGCATTAGACCGCTTAGTAAATTTTGGGGTATATCGTATAAAACGGAAATGAAATTGAACCGAAAAGGTATACATACAATAGGGGAGTTAGCGCAGTACCCTTTGAAATATTTAAAGCAGTCGTTCGGTGTAATAGGAGAAGAATTACATTTACACAGTAACGGGATTGATTTTAGCAGAATAGCAGAAAAATACGTTCCTGCAACAACATCTATAGCGAAAAGCCAAATATTATTACGTGATTATTCGATAGAAGAGTTCATCGTTATTTTACTAGAGCACATAGAAGAAATTTGTTACAGGTTGAGACGAGAAAAGAAATGCGCGCAAACAATTCATTTTTCGGTTGGATATAGCAAGGAATACGGCGGGGGAATAAAAAAGGCACATACGTTAAATAGAGCAACAAATTTAACAATGGATATATATAATGTTTGTACATATTTTTTATACGAGAGACATACAGGAGAACCAATTCGATCAATAAGTATCTCGCTAACCAATTTAATAAATGAAGGGGAAGAGCAAATTTCGCTTTTCGATAATATTGTACAAAGAGAAAAAGAAATGAGATTAACGAAAGTTATGGACGAAATTCGAACACGGTTTGGTAAGAACAGTATTTTACGAGGGATTTCCTACACAAGCGTCGCAACAGCAAGATATAGAAACACATTATTAGGAGGGCATAAATCGTGAAGAATGCTAACATGCCAAAAGGAAGAGGAATGGTGTTAACAATAGTATAATATATGAGTAGAGATAACGTATACAACGATAGGTAGTTCTCTTTTTTTGTCTCTTTGTAGAAGCTATAATAATAGTAAAAAAGAGATAGTATTTATAGTATAGATAGATTGAACAGTTGGAGGTGGAAAAATGTTTAAAGTACAAAGTATTATTACATCGTTTGGGGAAGAACGTTGGATGGTTTTACATAACAAGGGTGAACCAGTTATCCCAATCATGAAATTTATAAAACATAAGGATTCTTTAGGAAAAGCACCTAATACACTTAAAACATACTGTTATCATTTGAAAATATTCTGGTGTTTTCTAAACGAAAAGAATAAAGATTACAGAGAAGTGGATATAAGTTTATTAACAGAATTTATTCATTGGTTAAGAAAATCAACAGATGATATGAATACTATCTATTTAAATGACACAAAGAAGTTAGCGCACGCTAAAAGAACTGAATCTTCCGTTAACTTAATCGCTAATTGTGTTATTGAATTTTTGGACTACCAATGGCGTAGTGGTCAAATTTTATTTAATGTAAAATCCAAAGTTACAAAAGAAGTCCATAATACAAGGCGGAAGTATCGTAAATTTTTAGATCATATAACACATACCCCAACAACCAAAATTAATATCTTAAAACTTAAGGAACCTAAAAGAAAAATAAAAACCATTACTACTAAGCAGGCCGAATTAATTCATATAGCATGTAATAACATAAGAGATGAGTTAATAATTCGTATTTTATATGAAGGAGGATTAAGAGCTTCTGAGTTATTAAGTTTATGGATAGAGGACTTCAATATCAATGATGGTAGTATCACTGTTAGAGAATCTAAAACACAAGCTGGAGAAAAAAGAAAAGTATATGTATCAAATGAAACAATGAATTTATTCCAAGATTATATTATCGATTACCATACTAATGATGTAGATTCTAACCATGTGTTTATTAATTTAAAAGGGAAAAATAAAGGGCAACCAATGCAATATTGGGCTTTGCAAGCTGTTATACGTATATTGTCTAAAAAAACGAAAATAAACTTTACCGCTCATACACTTAGACATACATGTGCAACACAACTTTATGATCTAGGCATGGACGCTGGTATCATTCAAAAATTATTAGGACATGCCCAGGTACAAACTACTTTAAATATGTATATTCATCCTTCAGAAGAAACTATAAGAAAGCACTGGGATGAAGCCCAGCAGCATAGGAGAATGAGAAAATGAATATCGTAGCTATTAATTCCAATAAAATACAACGTAAAGTTATGAACGACCTTAAAGGTTATTGGGCTTTAGATGAATGGAAAATCGAAGAGTTTCCCCTGCCAGATAGAAGAGGAAAAATTAAAGAAACAAAAAAAATTGTTGATTTCAATAAAATTAGTAATGAATATATTAAACTGGAGATAAAGTACTATTCTTTTTATTCTTTAACCAATGAAATTTGGCTTTTATCCAGCTTTATGGAGAAACATTTTTATAAAATGTACTTTCTTTCAAAATTTTTAGTCGAAAAATTTCCTCAAGTCACATCGATAATTGATATTCCTTACACTACATTATTAGATGAATACAAATTATATCTAACTGAAAATAATAAGCCGTTAAAATACCCCCATCATCGTGGAGGAGAATTTATTTCACCTTATCTTGGAGTATGTAAAAGTTTATATGATTTTTTCTCTAATTATTATGACGAACGACCTGAACATCAAAAAGATAAATGGAATATAAAAAGACTAGGGATTCCATATAATATGTCTCGAAGAGACAGATTTCTTAATTTCACCAGTATAAAATTTCCCTTTCGGGAATTAGTTAAAAAGTATGTAAATCAAACATTACTTATACACCAACAAATTACCTTTGCCACCGCCCAAAATATTTTAAAGAAAATGTATTTGTTTTTTGATTACATTGTAGAAACGTATCCAAAGTGGATAGATTTACAGAATCTACAAAGACAGGACATTGAAGATTTTTTATTTTATGTTAGAAATCGTGAAATGGGAGGAAAGAGTTATACGAAAAATCGTGTTCCTAGTAATCGTCATGTAATAGAGTGCCTTTCAAATGTCAGAAGAATAATTGAATATATGCAAGGTTTTGAATGGAAAGAAGCACCTAAAACCCCTGTTAACAGATTAATATTTCCCGAAGACTTTCCTCGAAGAGAAAAGAAAAACTATCACGAACATGTTAAACATGTGCCAGATTTTATATGGGAGCAAGTGTTGGAAAATCTACATGATTTAGATTCGGAAATTGCACGATTAATAGTCATTATGGAAGCAACAGGATTTAGAGTCTCAGATGTATGTCAGTTACAATTAAATTGTCTAACATATAAGCAAGATGGTTGGTGGTTGGTAGGAGATCAACGAAAAGTAAATGTAAAAGAACATATTGTTCCTATTTCAGAAGAAATTGTGGAAATCGTTAAAATACAACAAGAATATATTAACAATCATGAAAAGAATCATAACAACTTAAATCAATTTTTGTTCCCTGTTCTTACTGGAAAAAATAGAGGGATGGCCTTTTCACAAAAATCGGTTACCTATGCATTAAATCAACTAGCCGAAAAATATAAAATCCTTGATAAAAATGGAGAAATATTTCTATTTAAGAACCATGCTTTTCGACATAGATATGGGGTCAATCTAATTAATAATGGTATGAATATTCTTCATGTACAAAAGTTAATGGCACATACTAGTCCTGAAATGACATTAACTTATGCAAAAATTTCAGATAACACTCTTCGTAGGGAATGGGAAAAAGTTCAAAACTCAGTGCGTATTGACACAACTGGAGAATTAATACAAGCCAGTCTCCCTGAGCAGGCAGAAGAAAACGGTTTGGAACTAGAATGGATTCGCCATAACATGGACTCTATTCGTTTGGATCATGGATTATGCATAAAGAGTCCTAAGGTTAGCTGTGAATTCTTAGATTATTCTTTAGAAACCCCTTGTATTAAAAATAATTGTAGGAGTTTTCATGTAGATACAACATTTTTAGATTACTATAATGCGCAGATATCAAAGATGGAAGAAGATATTATAAAGTATCAAACTAGCGGTCGTATTCGTTCTATTGAATTGATTCAACCAAAACTTAATAAGTATAAGGAAATTAGGGATTCATTGAAAAATGAAATTGGAATTTTCGGTATGCCGAAACATAAACGAGAATATATAGGAGAGGAAAGAAAAATTGATGGTTAACAAACATCCGAATACAACGGGGTTATTGAATCATGCCTCTAAAAAAAAGAGGGAAACACAATATAGAGTGAATGAAGTAATACAGTTAATGGTTAAAGAAGGACAAAAAATTAATTTTAATTCAGTTTCAGAAAAAGCACAGGTTTCAAAAGCATATTTATATAGAGAACCCTTAATCAGAAAAACGATTGAAGACTTACGTCAACAGCAAGAAGGCATACATGATTTTAAGAATATAAAAAGAAGGACATCGGATGCCTCCAAGGATGTAATCATAGAAACTTTAAAGAATAAGCTCAATCTTTTAAAATATAAGAACAAGCTATTAGAAAGTGAAAATGAGCACTTAAAAACACAACTGAAAAAAGATTTAGGAAAGGTTTATGAAAATTTATAAATATGTGATATCGTCCTATCAGTTGTAAAATAACACCCTTAATAAAGCAGGATTTGAACATTTTTATTTTAAGAAATAGAATTTAAATCATAATGATACATATTAAAATCTTTTGCAAATACCTCTTGAACCAACTGAATTGTTTCTGCGTCATAAAAACTATCATAAGTAGGTAATCGTGGAAAAACAGGGGTTGTAATATCAGCGTCTGCATAAACTCCTTTGTAAATCATCTTACTCCCTTGATAATGCCAAGATTTTGATAATAGATCTAATGGTGATTTTTTTAATTTATATACCTCTTCTAGCTTCGAAATACCTGTGTTAAAATTTTCTAGATGGATATAGTTTGTAACAAATTCTTCTTCTCCTTGTATATATTGTTGTGTAAAGTGAGGATCTACTTGATCTAATTTTGTCATGTGTGCTTTTAAGTAATACAAAAATAGTTTAAAGGAAATGGGTTTATTGCAAGTTTCATCACCATACAGAAATTGCCGAATGGGTTTCCATACGGGATTTTCAATATTTGGTGGTGGAACCAGAGCAACAAAAGAACTTACTGCCCTTCTATAAGGATTTCTTACTAGTTTATACGTCTTCTTCTCTTTAGTTTGTAATCCATTAGCTAATTGTGCTAAATAATGTGTAGAGTTCTTATATACTTCATACTCATAGTTGTGAATGAACGGATTGTACTTTATCGCTTCTTTAAATAAATTAATTTGATAAAAAAACCAGTGGGCTAGCGAAGTACATCCGCTTTTTTGACTCCAAAACAAGATGAGGGGAAAATCTTTATGAAAATGAGGGACACGCCCTTGCTTGTATATAAAATTATATAGTTCTATATGATCCATTTTGAACCTCCATTCTTATATAGCAAAACATGAAATATTTTTAATAAGCGATAACTAACTTTAGTCCACTAACACCAATAATGATAGCTAAAAATATTTGAAGAGGTTTAACGGGAATCTTAGTGGAGAATTTACTACCAAGTATGACACCTGGGATAGAACCAATGAGTAAGTGAATTAATAAAAGATAATCTACGTTTCCTAAATTCATATTTAGTATGCTTGCAACCGTCACTAATAAAAACGCATGTGTAATATCTGTGCCTACTAATTCGGATGGTTTCAGTCGATATAAATATATCATTGCAATAGCAAATAAAGAGCCTGATCCAACGGAAGTAAGTCCCACGATAAAACCGAGTATTGCACCGATAAGAATTGTTAGGTTCTTTTTTTGGACCATAGTCTGTTTTTGAAAAAAACTTTGTGTAGATTCATTATAGAAAAATGTTTTTATAAAAATAGAAATTGCCGCAAGGATTAAAACATATCCTAATATATATTTTATAATTCCCTCTCGATTATCATGAAAAATTGGCAAGAAATGAATTATTATTACTGCGATAATTGCACTAGGTAAACTCCCAATAGCTAGATATTTTACTAGTTTAAAATTGATGGTTTTCTGTTTCCAGTGTTGGGATATTCCAAACATTTTAGTGATAGAATTATATACTAGATCCGTTCCAACAGCTACAGAAGGACTTATGCCTAATGTTAGAAGAAATGGAGTCAGTAATGCGGCCCCACCTATCCCTGTTACTCCAACCAATCCCCCTATGATGAAACCCATCATTATAATAGAAATGCTCATTATAATTCCCCTTCCATACCGCTGGCTTTTCATAGTGGTTATAGTTTTTAAAGAGACTCTATACATAGTCGGGTGATAGGTATATTAGTTAAAAATTAATTCCATTCTTCTTATATCCATATGCTTCAAAATCGTCAGTAAATATTTCTGAAACAAGGTTTAGAGCTTCTTCATCATAAAAACTTCGATAGGTTGGTAATGAAGGGAAGTGTGGATTTGTAATATCATCATCTGCATAATTTCCTTTATGAATCATTTGATGTGCCCTATGGTGATTGGAGTTTGTAAGGAGTGATATATCAGAAGAAAGTAATCCATATTCTTTCTCCAGCTGCGGAATTATTGTATTAAAATTCTCTAGTTTTATATTTTGTTTGATGACCTTTTCTTCTCCCTCAATATATTGTTGTGAAAAATGTTGATCTAACAGAATGGATTTAGCCCCTATTTCTTTTACATAATATAAAAATTGTTTAAATGAAATTCCTTTCGATTCATTTTTATCATTATAAAAATATTCTCTAATCTGTTCCCATTGTTTCGAGGCGTAAGGGTTGTCATAAAGTATTAAAAATGAGCTTACAGCTCTTTTATAAGGGTTGCGCACAAGTTTTATGGTATCCTTACTTAGTTCCAAGAGTTGCATTTCTAAATTTGTGTAGTAATCAACTTTATTTTTGTATATTTCAGATTCATAGTAATGAATGAACGGTGCATATTTCATTGCTTCCTCATATAACCCAATTTGGAAGAAAAACCAATTCGCCAGAGAAGTGCAACCACTTCTGTGACTCCAAAATAAAATTATGGGGAAATCTTTATGAAAATGTGGAATACGTTCGCCATATTCAATTAATCCTTTAATATTGTTCTTCATCAGCCAAACCCCTTCGTTATTCTGATATTTATTGAACACTTAAATACAATGGTAACTACTCATACCATTGTATTTAAACACCACTGTAAAGGTACTTAAGTTGGCATATAAAATCCCAGTGTATTAAAAACACCTCACATAGGTGTTTTAATTTTCCAGGTTTATCAAAATGTAATAATTGCTTAACAAACTTTAAAATATAGAAATCTATTATAAAGAGAATTATGTATGAAGATATGTATACAACGATAGAGGCATTAATATCGCTACAATAATCGAAAAAAAGTCTTGATAAAATGGTGAAGTGGCAACCGTTTGCTAGTATGCCAGAGCAATTTGCAGTTATTAAAGAAATGATAAAGGAGCAAACGAAAGCCTCGCGTCCAATTGTAACGCAAGATGCAAAAGAAATGATTGAAAATAAGCTATTAACTTCATTTTTAGGTGAAGAAGAGGTTTTACTTACATATTATAAAGACGGCTATTTATATAAAAATTACATAACAGTCGTGGATATTAATCCATTAAATGAGACGATTACTTGTACAGATGCTTTTCATAATCAAAGACTGTTTAAGTTTGGTGATGTAATTGAAGTGAATTAGAGGGGGAAATAGAAGTGATGACATCTTCCTAACTTAATTATATCATGTAATTTACGTTCGAAATAGACTGTTTCTTCTCATTTACTGCTGTTACAATCAAGAACACATGAATAGTAAGGAGAGGTGCCAAATGAGTTCTTTCGTTCTCGATTTTCAGGAAATAGAAAAAACGCAGCTTTTTCTCGTTGGTGGAAAAGGATTGAATTTAGGGGAGTTATCCAATATTCAAGGGATACAAGTGCCAGAAGGATTTTGTGTTACAACGGTAGGGTATGAAAAGGTTATCGAACAAAATGAAACAGTCCAAACTTTGTTGCAGCAGCTAACAAAGTTGAAAAGTGAAGACCGAGCTCAAGTTGGTGAAATTAGCAGGCAGATTAGAGAAGTCATTATGGCAGTAGACATTCCTTTTGATGTTGAGAAAGCAGTTACTCATGATCTCTCACGTTTTGGCGATGAGCATGCTTATGCAGTACGTTCGAGTGCGACTGCTGAAGATTTACCACATGCCTCGTTTGCAGGTCAACAAGATACGTACTTAAATGTGATTGGAAAAGAAGCTATTTTGCAGCATATTAAGAAATGTTGGGCTTCTTTATTTACAGATCGAGCGGTTATATACCGCATGCAAAACGGCTTTGATCATAAGCAAGTTTCTATAAGTGTTGTCGTTCAAAGGATGATATTCCCGGAGGCATCGGGCATTTTGTTTACTGCTGATCCGATTACTTCTAACCGAAAGTTGTTATCGATTGATGCCAGTTTTGGACTGGGTGAAGCGTTAGTATCAGGACTCGTCTCTGCTGATAATTATAAAGTAAAAGAGGGCGAAATCGCTGGAAAGATAATCGCAACTAAAAAAATAGCTATGTATGGACGGAAAGAAGGCGGAATAGAGACGAAGCAAATTGCTTCTAATCAGCAAAACGTTCAAACACTTACAGAACAACAAATATTACAACTAGCACGTATCGGAAGACAGATCGAAGCTTATTTTGGTTGTCCGCAAGATATCGAATGGTGTTTAGCTAATGATACATTTTATATTGTCCAAAGTCGCCCAATTACGACTTTATATCCAATTCCAGAAGCAAATGATAAGGAAAATCACGTGTATATATCGGTTGGTCATCAACAAATGATGACGGATGCGATGAAGCCGCTAGGATTGTCCTTTTTCCTATTAACGACGCATGCGCCTATGCGTAAAGCAGGAGGAAGGCTGTTTGTTGATGCTACACAAAAATTAGCTTCACCTGCTAGCAGAAATTTCTTAATAAACACGTTAGGAAAATCGGATCCACTCGTAAGAGATGCATTAACGACTGTAATCGAGCGAGATAATTTTATTACATTGTTACCAGATGATGAAAAAGGAAAGAGTGGTAGTAAAAGTGTGCTACCTGTAAGTCCGCAACCAGAAATCGAAAAAGACCCGGCACTTGTGATGGATCTAATAAAGAATAATCAAGCATCGATTGAAGAGTTAAAACGAAACATTCAAACGAAATCAGGATCAGCGGTATTTGATTTTATTTTAGAAGATATGAAGCAGCAATTACAAAAGATATTATTTAGTCCGCAAAGTACGGCTGTCATTATGGCAGGCATGAATGCTTTAACATGGATGAATGAAAAAATGGAGCAATGGTTAGGTGAAAAAAACGCAGCAGACACACTTTCTCAATCCGTACAAAATAATATTACGTCAGAAATGGGGCTAGCGTTATTGGATGTGGCAGATGTGATTCGGCCGTATCCAGAAGTCATTGCGTATTTACAGCATGTAGAAGATGATAGCTTTTTAGATGAATTAGTTCAGTTTAAAGGCGGGGAGAAAGCTCGAGATGCAATCGATGCTTTTCTAAATAAATATGGAATGAGATGCAGTGGGGAAATTGATATTACGAAAACGCGCTGGAGTGAACAGCCAGCTACAATTATACCGATGATTTTAAATCATATAAGAGACTTTGAATATGGTGCTAGTAAACGGAAGTTTGCAGAAGGGCTGCAGGAAGCTTTGAAAAAAGAAGAAGAGTTGTTAGAGCGATTGCAGCACTTGCCGGATGGGGAACAAAAAGTAGAAGAGACGAAGAGAATGATTCGTAACATCCGCAATTTCATCGGTTATCGTGAATATCCGAAATACGGCATGATTCATCGTTATTTCATATATAAGCAGGCATTACTGAAAGAAGCAGAGAAACTTGAGCAAAATAATGTTCTGGATGAAATAGAAGATATATACTATCTAACTTTTGAAGAACTTTACGAAGTCGTCCGCACAAATAAACTAGATTACAAGATTATTCATAAACAAAAAAATGAGTACAAATTATATGGAAAACTAACACCCCCGCGTGTTATCACGTCTGATGGAGAAATCATTACAGGTAAGTACAACCGAGAAAATCTCCCAGCTGAAGCAATAGTAGGTTTGCCTGTTTCTTCTGGAGTGGTTGAGGGGAGAGCACGCGTTATTTTAAATATGGAAGACGCGAATTTGGAAGATGGAGATATATTAGTTACGGCATTTACCGATCCTGGCTGGACACCTTTGTTTGTTTCTATAAAAGGGTTAGTCACTGAAGTCGGCGGGCTTATGACGCACGGAGCAGTGATTGCACGTGAGTATGGATTACCAGCAGTCGTTGGAGTAGAGAATGCTACGAAATTAATAAAAGATGGGCAACGAATTCGGGTGCATGGAACAGAAGGGTATATTGAAGTGTTATAGTTGCACCTTAGATAATAAAGGGATCAATCACTAATTATAGTGGATGATCTCTTTATTTTTCATCCAGATATTACTAACACGGAACATTGTTGAATCAGAATGTATATCAATTTGAACTAAAGAATATTTTCAAAAATATTACAAATTCAGACAACATCTTGTGAATTGTCTGAATTTTCATTATTATATAAACGTTGTATCGTATTTTATATTGGGGAGGAATAGGGATGAAGAAAAAGCCTTTTAAAGTGCTGTCTACGCTTGCGGCGGCAGCTGTGCTTAGTTGCACATTTGGGTATGGGGGTCAATCTGTTTATGCGGCAACGCCGTCTAATGGAGGAACTTTAAGTCCGATTGATGAAAATTTAATTCAAGAGGAGCGTTTAGCAGATGCGCTCAAGAAACGCGGTGTAATTAGTGAATCTACGTCGAAAGAAGACACATTAAAAGCTGTTGAAAAATACGTAGAGAAGAAAAAAGGAGAAAATGCGGGAAAAGAACCAGCAGCAGGGGATAGTGTTACGAGAGAAGCTGCTGACTTTTTGAAAAAAGTTAAAGATGCAAAAGCAGATGAGAAAGAAAAAGCAGATCAACCTGCTAGTGGTCCAGTAGCGGGACAAGAGCCGGTTAAAGGGGGATTAAACGGCAAAGTACCAACTACTTCAGCGAAGCAAAAACAATATAACGGTGATGTTCGTAAAGATAAAGTCCTCGTATTGCTAGTAGAGTTTGCTGACTTTAAGCATAACAATATTGATCAAGTACCAGGTTATATGTATTCAAATGATTTTAATCCAGAACATTATCAAAAAATGTTATTTGGTAATGAGCCATTTACACTTTTTGATGGTTCAAAAGTACCAACATTTAAACAATATTATGAAGAGCAATCTGGTGGTAGTTATACAGTAGATGGCACAGTAACAAAGTGGTTGACAGTTCCTGGTAATGCGGCAGATTATGGCGCAGATGCAGGAGATGGCGGTCATGATAATATGGGACCGAAAGGACCTCGTGATTTTGTAAAAGAGGCATTAAATGCGGCTGTAGAAAGCGGTATTGATTTATCTGAATTTGACGAATACGATCAATATGACAATAATGGTAATGGCAATAAAAATGAACCAGATGGTCTAATCGATCACTTAATGGTCATTCACGCTGGAGTTGGGCAAGATGGAGGTGGTGGTAGACTAGGTGATGATGCAATTTGGTCACATCGTTGGCACCTTGGAACACCATATCCAATTGAAGGAACAAAAGCAAAAGTTGATAACTGGGGCGGTAAGATGGCAGCATACGACTACACAATTGAGCCAGAAGACGGAGCGGTTGGTGTATTCGCACATGAATTTGGTCATGATTTAGGTCTTCCAGATGAGTATGATACGAAGTACACAGGAGCAGGTGAGCCAATTAACTCCTGGTCTGTTATGAGTGGCGGTAGCTGGGCTGGTAAGATTGCAGGAACAACGCCACCGAGTTTCTCTCCGCAAAACAAAGAGTTCTTTCAAAAGAACATAGGTGGAAACTGGGCCAATATTGTAGAGGTTGACTATAATAAATTAAATCGTGGTATTGGCTATGCGACGTATTTAGATCAAAGTGTAACGAAATCAAATCGTCCTGGTCTGATTCGTGTTAACTTACCAGATAAAGAGGTGAAAGGTATTCAGCCTGCATTCGGTAAGAAGTACTACTATAGTACAAAAGGTGATAACCTTCATACAACATTAGAAACGCCAGTGTTTGATTTAACAAATGCAACAAATGCGAAGTTTGATTACAAATCAATGTATGAAATCGAAACGGATTATGACTTCCTTGAAGTACATGCAGTGAAAGAAGATGGTACAAAAACGTTAGTGGATCGAATTGGTGAAAAGAATGTAAAAAATGGTCTAGACACAACAGATGGTAAATGGGTAGATAAGTCTTATGACTTAAGCAAATTCAAAGGCCAAAAAGTAAAATTAGTATTTGAATATATTACAGATGGTGGTTTAGCACCGACTGGTTTTACTTTTGATAATGCTACATTAACTGTAAATGGAAATGTTGTGTTCTCTGATGATGCAGAAGGAGAAACGAAATTTAAATTAAATGGTTTCGTTGTATCAGACGGTTTTGATAAAAAGAAGCATAACTACTATTTAGAGTGGAGAAACTATGCTGGTGCTGATCAAGCGTTAAAATATAGCAGTGGTGTACCGTATAATACAGGTCTTCTAGTATGGTATGCAGACTCTAGCTTTACAGATAATTGGGTTGGTTTACATCCAGGTGAAGGTTTCTTAGGAGTTGTTGACTCTCACCCAGAGGCAATTGTTGGAACGCTAAACGGAAAACCAACTGTTAAAAATAGTACACGATTCCAAATCGCAGATGCTGCGTTCTCCCTTAACCAAACGCCAGCATGGAAAGTCGTATCTCCAACACGTGGAACATATGATTACAAAGGATTACCAGGTGTAACGAAGTTTGATGATTCTAAATTGTATATAAATGATTTAATCCCAGATGCAGGACGTAAATTACCGAAATTTGGATTGAAATTTGAAGTAGTTGGACAAGCAGATGATAATTCTGCAGGTGCAGTTCGTTTATATCGTTAATAATGTAAAAGCTGTTGAAGGGGAGTCCTTTCAACAGCTTTTTTTACAGAAATATAAATTTCAAGTTATTAATAAAATAATAGAAATTACTAAGCAAGCTGGCTTATTTTTTTAAGCCAGCTGCATAAAAAGGTCCATGAACTGCAATAGTTGATAAAAAGCGAGCAATCTCCTCAGGTGTTTCTTTTTGTCCATTATTTAACCATTGCTGGATGACACCTATATGTGCAGATGCCATATAAGAAGTTAAGTATTCGCTTGGAACAAGTAAATTCTCCTTATTAATGAGAGGACCATTCGTATCTTCAAATAATGTTTTCCACATAAAGTCTTTCAGTTTTGTTTGGAAAGATAAATCTCCTTTCGGACTTAGTACAGCTTTCATAAAATCACTATTTTCATTTAGAAATTCAAGAATAGAAGTGATAAGTATAAATGGCATTGTTGGAGAAGGATTTGTTCCAAGGTCAGCAATAACTTCCGGGAATTTCTGTTTAGCAATGTTAGAAAACTCGTACATAATGTCTTCTTGGCATTTTGTCATTAAATCAAATTTATCTTGATAGTGCGCATAAAAAGTACCGCGATTAATATTTGCTTTCGTTGTGATATCTTTCACTGTAATGGCGTCAAAACCCTTTTCTTCAATTAGCTCCACCAATGCATTTCGTATGGCAGTTTTCGTACGAACAACACGCAAATCTAAATTACTATCGCGCAAAGCATGTCCCTCCTTAATTTTACTCAACACATTTAGAAAATGTGTCTTATAACCGACACATTCACGATTTTTGATTATTGTATAAGGTTCAACTCGAACATATAATTCAAAATATAAATAAACAACACGTTGTTGATTATTATAAATCAAATTAAAGGAGGAGAAAAGAAGATGTTTAAAAATAAACTTTTATTGTTATCACCAGTTATTGCACTACTTGTTGTTTTTGTTTTTTCATTAACGTTATTTCCAACTGTTCAACCGCAGCCGAAAAACTTGCCAATTGCAATTGTAAATGAGGATCAAGGTATAGAAATTCCGAATCAACCGAAAATGAATATGGGGCAAACAATTGTTGATATGGTGAAAAAATCATCGAAATCAGATGAAGAACCTGCGGTAAAGTGGGTAGAAGTGAAAAATAAGGAAGCAGTTCAAAAAGGGTTAAATAATAAAGAGTATTATGCAGCGTTAGTCATTCCGAAAGAATTTAGCGCAAAGCAAGCGTCATTACGAACACCACAGCCATCTTCACCAGAGATAGAAATATATATTAATCAAGGAATGAATACGGTTGCATCAACTATGTCAGGGCAAATATTAAATGGTGTAGTTGATAATATGAACAATAATGTCCGTACGCAAATATTAGAAGGGTTGAAAGCAAAAGGAGCTACTGTAACAACAGATCAAGCTGCGAAATTAGTAACACCTATTGTAAAGAACGTGAAAAATGTGAATGAGGTTGGCAAAAATAGTGCGAACGGTAACTCACCAATATCATTGTTCCAGCCGTTATGGATTGCAAGTTTAGCTAGTGCAGCGATTATTTTTATTGCGATTAGTAAAATGCCAGTAAGCTCAAGAAAAGAAAACTTTCTGTTAAAAGTAAAACAAATCGTAACAGGAGCTATTGCGACACTTGTAATTGGATTTGGTCTTACATGGATTGCAGATGGGATGGTAGGATTAAATATTTCGAACTTCACGGATACAGCTCTATTCTTATCCATTACTTCTTTTAGTTTCTTCTTAATGATATCTGCGGTACTTTCATTAGTTGGGCTAAAAGGAATCGGTTTATTCGCTTTATTACTATTCTTCGGGGCGCCGTTATTATCGTTAGCACCTGAGATGTTGTCTCCGTTTTATCAAGACTGGGTTTACTCATGGTTACCAATGAAATTTATGATTGAAGGCCTAAGAGAAATCTTCTTCTTCGGAAAAGGGTTAAGCTGGAATACACCTGTTACTGTACTCGTTTGGATTGGTATAGTAAGTATGGTTACTATATTAGCAACTGCATTCAAACGTAGTGTAGTAAAAGGGCATAAAACAGAATTGAACGCTTAAAAAAAAGCCGTTTCACTAATTGAAGTGCACCCCAATTGTTAGACA
>NZ_JXIS01000062.1:0-59900 GCF_000836715.1 Bacillus sp. L_1B0_5
TGTACATGTTTATGTTGACATTTACAATCGGATATGGAGATACTCAGTACATAGAGCTAATTAATAAAATAAAGAAGAAAGCTACACCAAAAATATAGGTGCAGCTTTCTTCTTATAATTGCTCAAGTAATTCTAATTCTTTTTCTACAAATAGCATTAGTTCTTTAATTGTTTCACCAGAAAAATCAAAACGAATACCGGCTGCATCATACACTTCTTTTATAGATTGCGAGCTTCCTAGTGATAATGCCTTTTTATAATTATCTAGTGCTTGTTTAGGATTTTCTTTATATTGTTTATACATTTGCAGTGCACCAAGTTGAGCAATTGCATACTCGATATAATAGAATGGTACTTCAAAAATATGAAGTACAGGTAACCAACTCGTTGCTATCCAGTTTTCGTAGCCATCAATATGTATGACGCTAGACTGATAATGTTTTTGAAGTTGTAAGTATTGCTCATTTCTTTCTTCAGAAGTATGACTTGGATTTTCATACAGCCAGTGTTGAAATTGATCGACAATAAGCATAACGGGTAAATATGAAATAACATCTTTAAAGAAGTTAATTTTTGCTTGTTTTAAATCTTTTTTGTCTGTATAGAAGGTATCCCAATAATTAAGCGAGAATAACTCCATTGTCATACTGGCTAGCTCAGCTGTTTCAGCTGGAATTTCTATATACTGTCGTAATTTTAATGGTTTTATGAGTTCGTTATGAATACTATGACCCATTTCATGTATAAAAGTGACAATATCATCTTGTGTATAATTTAAGTTCATAAAAATATAAGATAATTGTGAAGCTGGTAAGTACTCACAAAAGCCACCAGCTGCTTTTCCTTTGCGGCTTGTTAAATCAAGACAATTGTGTTTAGACATTCGGTTTAAAAGTGCTGAAAATTCAACATCTAGTTTATTAAAGATATGAGTGCTCTTTTCAATTAAATCATTTTCATTTGCAATAGGTTTAAGTACTTTTTGATCTGGAGTTACAGCTGATACATCCCACGGGCAAAGCGTATCCAATTGCAGTTTATCTTTTTTCTCTAGCAATATTTTATCTTTAAGAGGCACAACATACTTACGTATGGATTCAGCTAGTTCATAGCAATCTTTCGCTGAATAATCAAAACGCTCGTATTTTTTGAACATATAATCGCGATAATTCTCTAGTTGAATATTTTTTGCTTTTTGATGGCGAATTTCAATTAATTGATTTAATATGTTTTGGAGTTCTTTTTCAACAGATAAAAATTTTTCAGAAATAATGGTTTTTGCCTTTTTACGGGTGTCACGATTCGAATCTTGTAAATAGGATTGTAATTCTGTTATCGTTTTTTCTTCTCCGTCCCAAATTCCACTTAATCCTCCAGTGATTTCAAAGTACTCTGTGACTAATTTGTCTTCCTTTATTTCTAATTCGATATTTTCCTCACAAAATAACTTTTGAGCATTTTTTATTTTTGTATCTAATAAACCATATACGTTAGAATCTAATTCCATTCGAAAAGGTGACTCTAAATATTTATTATCCAATAAATTTTGGTACCGCTTTAAAAGTGGCTTTACAAATTGTTGATCATGTTCAAAAGTATCCTTTATTTCTTCATCATCCGTATTACATTGAAAGGCGATGTAATGTGATCTTAATTGTTCTTCGATGTCCCAAATTACTTTTGACTGCTCTTTTAACCAATTTTCAAGGTCTAGTTTTGAAGAAATCATTTTATTTAATAAAGTCGAAAGAGTTTTTTCCAATTGTAGTACATTACTAATATCAATCGTATTTACACGTTGCATTATATATCCCTCACTTTTTATTTATTCATGGAGATATTCTATTTATTAACTGTAATTCCCTTGTTAAGTGGGGAAAATGTGAAATAATGTTAAATTTAATAATTAAAGAAGGTATTTATATGTCAAAGTAAAAAGTTTATCGTAAATGAAAATGTGTGGAGGGGTGCTACATGAGAAAGGGAAAGAAGTTACTAGTATTTTTATTTCCACTTGCTTTATTATGTGCCTGTGAGAATGACATTGAAGATGCTAAAAGTGAAGATTCTATAGTGATGGATATTGTTACAGCGACAGTAAAGGAGGAATCTTTTTTTAGTGCTGCTATAAGAGATGAAAAAGAAAGAATATTAGATTTAGAGATTGTTGATAGCGAAGATAGTAACGAAATAAAAAATGATATTAATAAAAGATTGGCGATACAAGGTGTAACGGCTTATAAAATCAATATAACTCAAAGAAATAGAGAAGTTGTAAAGGCAGAGAGTAGATGGAATCAAGTTTTTGGACATATATTTGATGACGCATTCAGAAAAAACGGATATGAAGGGTTTAGTATTCAGCAAATAAATTATATAAAGAATCAACCTGTTACCATTGATATAAAAACTAAGATTAGCGATGATGAAGTAGGGGCGAGAGAACTTGGACAGAAAATAGAAAAAGAAGTTGAAGGTGTACTTAAAACAGAAGCAGTAAAGAAATGGATTGAAAATGATTTATATGCTATTGGGATTTACGATATAGATGATCGGAAAATTAACTAATTGAGGAATGAATGCTATATGAATAGAAAACCGATGGAATCAAATATAGAATTGCTGGAGGAGGTGTAATATGTATAAGTATTTACATATTTTAAATGACATTGAAAATAAGATTCAAAATAAGATTCAAAATGGAGATATAAAAGAAGGAAAGAAATTACCGTCTATACGGTCACTCGTTACGCAATATGAATGTAATAAGGCAACAGTTATACGTGCGCTTCATGAATTAGAAAAGCGTCACATTATATATTCTGTCCCTCAAAGTGGATACTACGTTGTTAAAAAATCAGAGAATACTATAGAAAATAACGAGATAATTGATTTTGCTTCCTCAGCACCAGATCCAGATGTTTTTCCGTATTTAGATTTTCAACATTGTATTAATAAGGCTATTGATACGTATAAAAATGATTTATTTGTATATGGAACGCCGAAAGGGTTACCATCTTTAATACCAGTTATTCAAAAACAATTAGCAAATTATCAAGTCTTTACAAAAGAAGAAAATATTTTTATAACATCAGGTGTTCAGCAGGCACTTGCTATATTAACTTCTATACCATTTCCGAATGGAAATGAAACCATATTAATTGAACAGCCAACATATCATCTATATATTGATTATCTAGAAATAAATAAAGTTCCTGTAATCGGTATTAAACGTTCGAATGAAGGTATCGATTTGAATGAATTGGAGCAAATTTTTCAAACTGGAAAAATAAAATTCTTTTATACGATACCGAGATATCATCATCCGCTTGGAACTTCTTATTCTAAAGATGAGAAAGAAAAAATCGCACTATTGGCTAAGAAATACAATGTATTTATAGTGGAAGATGATTATTTAGCAGATTTAGAAACTGATTCAAAAGCAGATCCGTTATATAGCTTGGATAATTGTAGTCATGTCATATATTTGAAAAGTTATTCGAAGATTATTTTTCCAGGTTTACGGGTTGGAGTTGCAGTCATCCCACCATCCATTGCAAATGCTTTCTATACATACAAAAAGATACTAGATATTGATAGTCCGATGATTTCTCAAGCGGCTTTAGAAATTTATATAAAGAGCGGTATGTTTGAACGTCATAAAACTAAAATTAATTCTTCCTACTACAATAGATCAATAACACTAGCAAAAACATTAGAAAAAGTGCAAAATGAAAATCCATCATTATTTACATATAATAGACAAAACCCATTTGGAATACACACTTGTTTAGAGATGCAGAAAAACACAGTTACAGACACACTTATACAAAAATTAGGTGACATTCAAATAAGTGTCGATACTATTGATAAGAATTATATGAGGAATTTTCCTAAAGAAAAACTGTTAAAGTTAAATGTTTCGAATGTAAAAGAAGATAAGATTGAAGAAGGTATTCGCAAAGTAATTGAGGAAATCAAGCAATCAGGACAGTTGAATTTTCAGTTCAAAAAAGAATAATTTGAATTAGGAGGTTTGTTGTGAGGCGCAAAATCATTCTCTTGTTTGTATGTATCACTATAATAATTGGAGTAATGGTTGTGACTAAATATTATAAAAAAGAGGATCAATGCATAGCAGTTGCTAAGTATTCAAGGGGTATTATCGTAGATGAAAATAACAAACCTATATCAGATGTGAAAATTTATGAAGATTCTATTGAAAGTAAGGTACGTAGTATTTCAAATGCACAAGGTGAATTCGAAATACTAGATGGGGTTTGTGGTGAGATTGTTTTACAATTAGTTACTCCAGATGGAGAAATCTATACGAGAAAATATGATAGTAAGTATATACCGGAAGTTATAAAGCTGAATCATAAAAATAAAAGTGAATAAGATGAAACCATTACGGAGAAAAGTAGCAGTTGTGGCCAGAGCAATTATATATGTAATTGGATAATTATATATTTTTTAAGAGCACTCTTAGCAAAGAGTGCTCTTTTTCATCAATGTAAATATTTACTTATCATCTTTTTAAAGTGATTTTTATCATAATTTACATATTGCGTAGCTGTATTTCGTATTGGATCTCCGGCATAAAATCTTTCATACAATTCGTGTCTAGATCCTAATGGACTTCCGATGATATCCCAGGCTAACTTAAATAATTTTGTGCGTTGTTCGGCATCTATATTCGTTCCTTTAAAGTACTTTTTCAATAAATCAGCTATAGGACTCTGGAAGTCATTGGAGCTCGAAGGAAGTTGAATGAACCCACCTGCTCCAATTAATTGTAAAATTTCTATTGCACGGGGATAATATTTGGAACCAAGATTCCTTGCAGTTTCGATATATTTAAAATTCGGCAAATAAGTTTTCGTTTCATTTGTAGTACCTTCAACTTCTGCAGCAATTAAAAGTGCGCGAATTGTTTCGATTTGCATAATTAATTCCCCAAGCTTCTCTTGAACATGCAAATAAGTAGTAGCACCGATCGCTTCAGCAATTTCACAAGCAATTGCAGTTATAAATTCTAGCTTTACTACTAATCGTACAATTGCTTGGTGATAAGCTAAACTACTAGAAGCTACATCTGACTTTATTGCCCATAACGCTTCAGGGTTGTTATATAGTAAGACGCGTTCCCATGGTACAAATACATTATCAAAGATTAATAGTGCATCCATTTCATCGTACTGTGAGCTAAGAGGGGAATCAACTGTACTTGAGTTTGTATTCGCAAATGCTTCTCTACAAACCATATGTAATCCAGGGGAATTGGCTGCCACAATGAGAAAGTGAGCTAAATCTTTTTGAGTGTCAGTCAGCTTTGCTAATGGATAAATTAATAAATCATTTGAATAGGGTGAAGCGGTTCCTATCATTTTTGCACCATTTAAATAAATTCCATCAGAAGTTTCCTTCGTAACTCTTAGTAACCCTAAATCTTTTGCATTCAACATTGATTCTGTGGAGCGATTTATTTGTGGATCACGTTGAACTACACTTAAAAACAAGTGCTTATCTCTCGCTCCTTCATAATAAGATGTGATTTTATCTGGAAACTGCGCATCAAATTTTTTATAAAAATATCTTGATACGTACCAGCCAGTAAGTCTCGACCTTGCGTAATCAGATAATCTACTCATTACGCCGTCTGTAGCATAACTCCACGTTTCAAATGCAGTTCTTCTCATTAATAATTCATTATAGGAATTCGGGACTAAAAATGCTGTATGAACAAATTCTTTCGTTTTTGGGCTCACATATCCAATAGAATCTCTCCGTATGGGATCATCAAATAACGAAAATAAATTAGAAATGGTACATAGTGTCCCTGCAAAATTGTTGTCTGTAGTTACATCTACTTTTTTTCCATAGAGCCAAACATTTCGACCATCTTGTAAGCTCTTTATATAGTGATCCTTTAAATTTTGCATATTTCCTCCTTTTAAAGACTACTCATATATTTGTACATCTTTTAATGGTGGGGAATATACATGAAATGTTATTGCTGTTGAATCTGTAGCGTTATACATTTTATGCACAGTATCTTTTTTTACGGTGAAAATATTTCCCTCTGTAAACTCTTCAATCCGCTCGCTATTATTTTCGTACGTTATATTTTGTAGTGTACCATTGACTATTAGTATACATCCTACAGATATTCCGTGATCGTGCACAAAAGTCTTTGCTTTGCTGGGGAAATTTAATACTAAAATCTCTACAAATTCAGACTGATAGATAACGTTCCTTCCATATTCCAGATTAACTGGTGAAGTAATAAAAGGAGATATTTTATGAAGTGAAATATTTAATGATTGAATAGCGTGTATTAAATTGACCGTATGGTAGTTACATAGGTTATTAAACGTTTTTTGTATGTTATGAATCAATTGCATGTAAAACTTCCTCCTAAGCATGTACAGTAAAAGAAAACTTAATCTAATATTATATAGAGCGTATTGAATTACATAATATTGTATTGAAACATTTCCAAAAAGTGACTTCTTTTACTCAGGAAGTTTATTTAATTTGAAAATTATGGTAATTATTCCCGTTAAAATGATATGCTTGAACTATATATTTTTTATCCCGTTAAATCCCGACTGGTGAGGGCTGATAATCAGTGGAGGATGAACAAAACCCCCACAGATTAAAGTTTCACTTTATTGGAAAGGTGATGAAATAAATGGCAGTTCTTTTAGTGGAAAATCTATATCAAATGTCTATTGTTTTACTGATTTTATGTTCATTTTGTTTTTATAGATATTTAAAGAAAATAAAAAGGGAAAGAAAGCTTACAGGTTTTGAAATTACGATGTATATCGTGACACAACTTGCGTATTTCATTTGGGCGGCAACAATTTTTCTTAAAATGTTATCAGAATAGTAATGTTGTTAAACAATAGTGAAATAGAATAGGTTATCTATATTTTTCTAATACAGAAAGAAGGCGGAGTATGTACAACTCCTATATTTAAAATATTGGTTTTTAAGTGTTCTGATTTTGAATATTAAGTTTCCTTCTTTTTAATTAGAAATTATGAGTATCTTATGATTTTAATGATATCGTTTATGTTTGGATTAGATTACACATTCTCAATCCTTTATAGTGTCTCTACACCAATAATATAATTATTGGGGAGGGCCGAGATAAGTTTGTATTAAAGAATGATGGTTGGCTAGTTAGAATGACCAATTGAGACTCTTTAGTTTACTCATTAAAAGGAGAAGCTTTAAGAATCTACATTAAATATATAATATTCGGATTCGCTATGTTGGTTGTAACATGAGGTTTTAATGAATTCTCGATAAAAGAGCACATTTTTATATGTGCTCCATTCCATTTAATTGTCGTGTATATTTTCGATATATAAATTCGTAAATTTTATATTTTAAAGTGGCGTAAAGGGGTATTTGTATATGGTGAAATCTGTTTTAAATATATCTTCAACTAATTGGGTGGTTTCGGCGTCATAAAAACTATCATATGTTGGGACCCGTGGAAATAAGGGATCTATAATGTCAGCATCTGCGTAGTCCCCCTTAAAATTAGCATAGTCGTTCTGATGGTGCCATGATTTTTCCAATAAATCTAAAGGTGATTTTTTTAATCCATATTGATCTTCTAGTTTCGCGATTTTCTTAGAATAGTTTTCTAGGTAGATATAATTAGTTACAAAACGTTCCTCGTCTTGTATATATTGCGGAGCGTAGTGCGGGTTTATTAAGTCTGAATTAGAATCAAAAGATTTTAAATAATATAGATAAAGTTTAAAGGAGATTTTCTTATTACAATTCTCATTGCCGTACAGAAATTGACGAATAGGTCTCCATTCCGGATGTTCTATATGGGGTGGTGAAAGGAGTGATAAGAAAGAACTGACTGCTCGTTTATAAGGGTTTCTAACAAGTTTGTATGCTTGTTTTTCTTTAAGCCTTAATTCTGTAGCTACTTGTATATAGTAAAGAAAAGAATTTTTGTATATATCATACTCGTAGTTATGAATAAACGGATCGTAATTAATCGCTTCTTCATATAATCCAATTTGATAAAAGAACCAATTTGCTAGTGAAGTGCAGCCGCTTTTTTGGCTCCAGAATAAAATTAGCGGAAATTCATCGTGGAAGTGTGGCATACGTCCATGTTTAATCATAAAGTTATAAATATCCGTCATTGTCATATACAATCACCGCCTGTTTTCTTTTATCATTATTTATTACTGTATGAAGTAGGCATTTAATATATGAAAATTGGCAATGATACGGATTATATGTTTTTTATTTAAACGTTAATTGAAAATAAAAAAAGAGTGTGCAAATGAATAGGTTCTGAGAAAAAATAGGCTTTATGAGTGTTTAATTACTATACATTGTACGTCTATATTGCGTAAGTGTATAAATGTGAATATTCATAAACCCTTGTCACTGGGATTTTAATTCACATTTACATGAAAATGAATAAATAGATTAAATATTTGTCACATACCTAACAAATGTTTCGTCACATTTATGATTACTAAATGAGGAGGAACATATATGAAGATATTTGTAGCAGGTGCAACTGGTGTAATAGGACGTTCTTTATTGCCAATGTTAATAAAAAATGGGCATACGGTGTTTGCGATGATTCGTAATACTTCGCAAGTAGAAGCAATGAAAAAGATTGGTGCCATACCAGTAATAGCTGATGTATTTAATAGAAAGGCTGTGTTTTCTGTATTAGAAGAAACAAATCCCGATGTAGTTATTCATCAATTAACGTCATTGTCTTCATGGAATTTTGAGGATAATGCAAAAATTAGAACAAAAGGCACTCGTAACCTTGTCGATGCCGCTAAGAATGTAGGGGTACAGAAAATAATCGCTCAAAGTATTTCATGGGCGTATGAACCAGGGGAGACATTTGCGACTGAAAAAGACTCACTACATATTACTGCTTCTATGCCTCGGCAAGTCACTGTTAATGGCATATTGAAATTAGAAGAAGCTGTTACTGAGTTACCTGAATCGGTTATACTTCGTTACGGCACATTATACGGACCAGGAACATGGTATGCGGAAAACGGATTAATAGCAAATCAAGTTCGTAATAATGAAATTATCGCATCAGACGGGATAAGCTCGTTTATACATGTTGAAGATGCTGCAAGAGCTACTATGCTAGCCCTTAATTGGCCTTCAGGAATCGTAAATATTGTAGATAATTATCCAGCAACTAGTAAAGAATGGTTACCAATATATGCAGCAGCGATAGGGGCACCTAAGCCTAAAGTTCAAGATGGGAAAAATAGTTGGGAAAGAGGAGCTTCAAATAATAAGGCACGTAAAGAGTATGGATGGACACCTTTATTTCCATCATGGTCTGAAGGGTTTAACAACTTGATAGGTAAGTAAAATACACCTTTAATGGGAATGGTAGTAATATTCACCATTAAAGGATTGGGTTATTATGAATGTAATTTGGGAAAGTATTATATTAACTCTTACTGGAATAATTGTTTTGAAAATGACAGGTAGTACATCTGTCAGCCAAATGACAAGAGCTGAAATAATTATAGTTGTTTCAATTGGCCGTATTATTGTAGAACCTGTATTAAGTAGAAAAGTAGTCCCATCTCTATTTGCAGCTATCATATTTGCAAGCATACTACTTACCATTCATTTCTTTGAATTGAAATCAAGGAAGGTGGAACAATTCCTAAATGGAAGTAGCATTATAATTGTTGAAAACGGAGAGATTGTAAAAGAGAATTTGATGCAGGCAAAAATGTCGGAACAACAACTTTATATGCAATTAAGAGAAAAAGGGATTCATGATGTGAAGAGTTTACAGCAAGTTACAGCGGAACCGAATGGGCGTATTGGTTATCAATTAATAAAAGAAGCACAACCAATAACTTTAGAAATGTTAGAAAAAGTATTAGATCGGTACAATATAAAAAGATAATTTCTCATGAGAAACAGCCAATACTACAATAAAAATATTGGCTGTTTTTTTATTTTCTATAAACGTAAGGATTAATAAAATAGGGTAGATTTTTAACCAATCTTTATATTAGATATAGGCTTATTATTATGCTATATTCAATGGTGTTACGATGACTAAGGTAAGTGGTATGAATAGAAGAAAAAACTGTATAGCAAATACAAAAAATGCTTTTAATTTGATACTAAAAATGGATTAGAAATAAGGAGATAGATACATAATGGAATTTTGGGAATCAAGTTTTATTGAAAAACAAACGATGTGGGGATTTGAACCTACAGAATCTGCAATTTTGACAAAAGATTTTTTTCTTGAAAAGAATGTTAAGGATATATTAGTTCCAGGTATTGGATATGGAAGAAATGCAAAGGTTTTTATCGATAATGGTATAAATGTAACAGGTATTGAAATTTCAAAAACAGCCATTGATTTAGCAAAGCAACATGGACTGGAAGATATTAGCGTTTATCACGGTTCGGTAAATGAGATGCCTTTTAATAACAAACTGTATGATGGTATATATAGTCATGCACTTTTGCATTTGTTGAATAAGCAGGAAAGAGAGCAATTTATTAAAGATTGTTATAATCAGCTAAAACCAGGTGGATATATGGTTTTCACAACTGTTTCTCAAAAAGCTCCAATGTTTGGCAAGGGAAAACAGTTGGATAAAGACTATTTCGAAATAATGGAAGGAGTAAAAATGTTCTTCTATAATTCTGAATCTATAAAACGAGATTTTAATAAATATGGACTAGTACAAGTTTCCGAAATTGATGAACCAAATAAGCACATGGAAAATAAACCTTCAATCAATTTCTTAATGATAAAATGCCAGAAGGAACTATAAATAAAAGTTTTTAAATATTTCTAAAGATGTTTATATATTGATCATGCACAAATAAAAAGGACAAGCATATAGTATAAATACCTCTTAACTTTAAGTAACCTTAACTTTCGTTAATAGGTTATCTCAAAATCCCCGAAAAGAGCACTTGCGGAAACAAGTGCTCTTTCATTTGGAATTTTACACCATAAATATTGCATAAAATGTTAAACTGAAAAGAACACTTGTTTTAATTAAGAGTGTAGCATATGAATGGAGTGTTATTGAATGCAAACAAGAAAAGCCTATCTATATGTATTTGACACTATGTCTGATTGGGAGTACGGACATTTAATTGCTGAACTTAATACAGGGAGATATTTCAAAAAAGATGTAGCGCCTTTTAAAGTTGTAACAGTTGGAATAAATAAAGAAACGATTATTTCAATGGGGGGCTTGAATATAAAGCCGGATATTTCCCTAGATGAATGTATCCTTGAGAGTAACGATTTATTAATTTTACCTGGAGGGAATACTTGGAGTGAAGAAATACATAAACCTATTTTGAAAACAGTTGGTGAAGCTTTAAAAATTGGTACAATTGTAGCAGCAATTTGCGGTGCAACTATAGGTCTTGCAAATTACGGTTACTTAAATTCTAGAAAGCATACAAGTAATAGTTTAGATTATATGAAGATGGTTTGTCCTAATTATAATGGAGAAAATTTTTATGAAATGGGACCTGTAGCAACCAGTGAAAATCTTATTACTGCATCGGGTGTAGCGCCTCTAGAATGTGCAATGGAAGTACTGAAAAAATTAGATGTATTTGCGCCGGATACACTTCATTCATGGTATAAATTGAATGAGACTCATGAAGCAGAATATTTCTTCCAGTTAATGAATTCAATTA
This sequence comes from Bacillus sp. L_1B0_5, assembly GCF_000836715.1. NCBI lineage: Bacteria > Bacillati > Bacillota > Bacilli > Caryophanales > Bacillaceae > Bacillus > Bacillus sp. L_1B0_5. Next base: position 11,734 of record NZ_JXIS01000062.1, read on the forward strand.
ATAGCTGAGTAGTATTTCGAATGAAAAGTATATTTTAGATGATGCGAAAAATAATAACAAAATAATTTTATGAAAATAAAAGGTAAGGGTATTCCTATGAATATATGAGGAAATATCCTTACTTTTTATAGTATTATTTCTGAACGACAAACGTAATGGCATTTGTTTTTAATTGAATGTGTCTTTCATTTCGAACAATATCATAAGCTAATTCTTTTATTTCAACTTTTAGTTCTTTCCATTCTTTATAAATGCTTTTTAAAGTACTTATCATTTCTTCGGTTGAAAGATTAATTTCAATTAAAGCTTCTAATTTTTCATTCGTTATTGAATCAATTTCTTGTATGTTAGAGTTAATAATTAAACAATTAATACCACCGTTTTTTGTACCTCTTTTCATAGAGTGGAGTACATTTTTAAAATCTTCTTCTGATCTGACATGCTCTAAACTTGATACTGCAACGATATAGTCATAAGTATTAGGTCTAATATGATAGTTTTCATTTGCTGCTTGTTCTGTTTTTATAACCTCGAATACGTCATGTTCTTTGCTATAAATTTGTAGCTTTGTTAAAGCGGAATCAAGTAAATCAATACATGTAACAGTTCCGCTAGCATTTTTAATCTTTTGTGCAATTGGAATGCTATTTCTACCGACGCCAGAGCCAAGGTCAAGCACTTGTAATTTGTTTTTCTCTTCAAAGTAGTCCATTAAATCCATAACTGTTTTAACCGGCTTGTGAAGCCAAGATCCAGTTTCAAATAGTTTATATTGTTCATAGCAAAGATCGTGATAGTTCTTTTCTTCTTGTCTTATGTAATCGATACGGTTCATATTGTTTCAGCTCCAATATTTTTATTACAAAATGAATAGGTGGGGCAGCCTTTAACATTTGTTTGAATTCGAAAAATACCACCAGCATGTGGATACTCTTTTAATTCGTCATCCGTCATTCTTGTTCTGGCTGTTGTAACATATAAATCAGTTAAGTTAGGCCCACCAAATGTACATGATGTTACATATAACGCAGGAATTGGAATACTTAATATTTGTTCTCCAGTAGAGGGATTCCATCTAGTTATTTTTGAACCTCCCCAATGTGCAATCCATAAACAACCTTCTTCGTCAATTGTCATACCATCAGGTAGACCATCATTTTCAGAGAAAATGATTACATCACTTGGATTATGAATGTCTCCAGTACGTATATTATATTGATAGCGAACCACTTTTTTAGTAGGTGTATCTATAAAGTAAAGGTATGTATGATCAGGTGACCAAGCGATTCCGTTTGAAGTATTTACATGTGAAACTTTTTTCTTTACACTCAAATTATTATGTAAACAATATAAGGAACCTGCAGCATTCATACCGTATGTATCTGTAGTACCTGCCCAGAAACGACCAGCTGGATCACATTTTCCATCATTAAAACGATTTTCTATTAAATGAGGTTCGGGGTCAAAAATATGTGTCAGTTTTTCTGTATTTACATTAATAGAATAAAAGCCGTTTTCCATAGCTAAGAGTAATTTGTCCTCTAAATATGGAACAACACAGCCAATTTGTTGATTGAGAGCGATTACTCGGTTCGTATTGGTAGTAGGATTATATATGCATAATTTTTTCTCCATAATATCAACCCAATATAAAAGTTGCTTTTTTTCATTCCAACATGGTCCTTCAGCTAAACTTGCTTTAACATTTAAAACTAAGTCTATATTACTGAACAAGATGTTCACCTCGCGTTATAAGATATTAATATAATTCGATAAGAATAGAGGTAAACCTTTTAGTCAGAGGATATTATGATTTGTGCTCTAGAAAACTAATCTTCTCAAGTGATTAAAAGGTTTATAAACACGGAGAGGAAAATGCATATGATGTTTTATGAGATTGTTTGCTTTTCTTGTAAGAATATATTTCGTGTTTACGAAGGTAGTGAAAAATATAAGCGATTTAAAGAGAAACCAAAAGGGGCATATTGTTGTGATGAGTGTAGCCACAAAATTCAATTAGAAGCGATAAAGAATTTTTTTAGATAATTTTACGATTTCGATTCGGAAAAGTTTGACAATAAAAGTGTTATAAATTATCATATTAAAAAACTAATATTTAAGGCATAGAAGAGAAGAGTAGTTAAGAAAGAATACGTACAGAGAGCTCTGGTAGCTGAGAAAGAGCGGTATACATCTTAATGAAAAAAGACTTGGAGCTGCGCAAGGAACTAATTTATTTAGGGATGGTGCGACGGGTTCTCCCGTTATAGAGATAGGGTATAAGCATATTTTGCCGTACCTGAAGAGGTTAATATGGTGACATATTAACAAACTGAGGTGGTACCGCGAAGCTAACAACTCTCGTCCTCAAGATGAATAATCTTGGGGGTGGGAGTTTTTTTGTTGCATAAAACTAGAAATGAGAAACAAAAAAATAATTGAGGTGAGTAATATATGCATTGGGCGTATGAAGTAGCACATGAATTAATTAGGAAACATCCAAATAAAGAAACGTTTGTTTGTGCATCTGGAATTAGTCCGTCAGGTTCTGTTCATATTGGGAACTTTCGTGAAATCGTAACGACTTATTTCGTAGTAAGAGCACTTCAAGATTTAGGGAAAAAGACTCGTTTTATATTTTCGTGGGATGATTATGATAGATTTAGAAAAGTTCCAAAAAATATTGATCCATCTTTTGCAAAGTATATTGGTATGTCATACTGTGATATTCCAGATCCGTATGGATGTCATAACTCGTATGCGGAGCATTTTGAAAAAGAGTTTGAAAAATCGCTTCAAGCATTTGGAATTGAAGTAGAATTTATTTATCAACATGATGAATATAGAAGCGGAAGGTATAATGATAATATTTTAGAGGCTTTGTATAAACGAAAAGAAATATATGATATTTTAATGGATTTTAAAACTGGAGAGTGTAGTGAAGAAGAGCGAGAGAGCTTTTATCCAGCTACATTATATTGTGAGAGGTGCGGAAAAGATACAACAACTATTACACATTTTAATGAAGTATTAAAAACAGTCCGGTATGAATGTGAATGCGGAAATGAAAAAGAGTTATCCGTATTAAATACAAAAAAAATGAAATTGAATTGGAAAATCGATTGGCCGATGAGATGGATGATAGAGGATGTTGTTTTTGAACCGGGCGGTAGAGATCATTCATCAGAAACGGGTAGTTATAATGTATCAAAAGAAATTGCAAGGAAAATATTCAATCGAGAAGCGCCTCATTACGTTGCTTACGATTTCATTGGTATTAAAGGGAATCATGAAAAAATGTCTAGTTCTTCAGGGAATAGTATTACACCAAGCGATATATTGAAAGTGTATATACCAGAAGTAATTCTCTTTATGTTTGCAAAATACAAACCAGGCGCTGCTTTTCATATTGGGTTGGATGAAGATGTGATTCGTAATTATACAGAGTATGAACGATTGAAAGATAGTTATGAAAATAAAACGCTCAAAAATGAAGATTTATTTAATGCAATTAAAATCTCTAAAGTTGATAGCGAGTTTAAAGAATATCCGAAATTTAATCAAGTAGCAGGAACGTTACCATTATTAAATTTTGATTCAACTATTTTACAGGGGATATTAAAGAAAATAGATAGGAGCTATGCATTAGATGAAATGAGAGCGATAAGTAATCGCGCAGAGTATTGGATAAGAAACTTTCAATCTGAAAAATTAATCGCGGTAAATCAGGAGAAAAATGCAGAGTTTTACTACACATTAGATGAAAGGCAGAAAGAATGGCTAGTAGAAGTTTGTAAAATACTTCGTTCTAATAAAGATTACTCTAACTTAATGGAGCAATTATATGCGATTTGTCATCATGAAAATAAAAAAATAATGAAAGAAAATCAAAAACAATTATTCACTATTATATATAAGCTCATTATGAATCAATCAAATGGTCCTCGTATACCATTATTAATACATGTGGTAAGCATAGAAAGATTCATCACACTATTAGATTTCTAAAGCACAGTTATAAGCAACGCAAGTACCAAAATTTCTAAGTACTTGCGTTGCAAATTTTACTATCGTGAATACATTTTCGGACATTCATCACCACTTGGTTCATAAAAACAATGGCTTTTAAACTGTCCTACAAATGGCTGGTTATACCATTCAGGTGGACAAGCTCCAACTGGACGGAAATACCAAAGAGCCCATCGTGCAGGCCAGCGCCATTGACCTTGTAAAACTTTTCTTGCAATTTCTTTTTCTGAATCACGAGCGCGTTGATAAAAATACCCGTATTGCACTGCTTCGAATCCGCCGGGGCTTTGGTATACTGCATCACGTACAGACCGGAGTTGTTTAAAATCTAAGCAATCACAAAATACACGATTTACGACAACGCATCCAACAAGCTCCTCACCTTGGCGACCTTCGCCTTCAGCTTCAGCACGAATTAAACGAGCTAGTAAATCAACATCACTTTCGTTGTATGGAATAAGGGGCATAGTGATACCACCTTTCTGTTATAGTAAAGAGTGTATGTTATAAAACAATCTGCGTGCTTTTTTACATAAAAATAACATTTAATTTTAAGAGGAGCTTGTATAAAAAAAGCTAATTAGTAATAGTAGATAAATATAAAAGGGAGAGGTATTATGTATCGAATTCATAAAGATAATATCATTTACTCAATGTCACCAGAAAATAAGCCGTGTATGGAAGTAGAGAATGGGAGTAGGCTTGTGTTTGAAACGTACGACTGTTTTGAAAACCAAATTGATTCTGAAGATGTCGTGTTTCAAGAATTAGATTGGAACCGAATTAATCCAGCGACTGGGCCTGTATATATTAAAGGAGCAGAACCAGGCGATATATTAGTCGTAACGATTGAAAAAATTAATATTGCAGAGCAGGGTGTTTTAACTACAGGTGCGAATCTTGGTGTAATGGGTGATGAGTTAAATGAAAATATAGTAAAAATCGTCCCAATACATTATGAACATGTTGTGTTTTCAAGTGAACTACAAATCCCGATTAATCCAATGATTGGGGTAATTGGTACTGCGCCGAAAGAAGAGAGCATTTCATGTGGCACACCGCATGATCATGGCGGGAATATGGACTGTAAAGAAATTAAAGAAGGAACAACATTACTACTACCAGTTAATGTCCCAGGGGCACTATTAGCGTTAGGTGATTTACACGCAGCAATGGGTGATGGGGAAATTGGTGTTAGTGGTGTAGAGGTTGCTGGTGAGGTAACTGTAACAGTTCAAACGATAAAAGGAAAACAATGGCCATTACCAATGGCTATTCAAAAAGAAAAAATAATGACGATTGCTTCAGAGAAATTGTTAGATGATGCAGCAAATCGTGCTGTACATAATATGGTGACATTTTTACATGAAGAATTAGAAATGTCTAAAGCTGATGCAACGCTTTTATTATCAGCAGCAGGTAATTTAAAAGTTTGCCAAGTTGTGGATCCGCTGAAAACGGCGCGTATGGAACTAGGAATGGATTATGTGGAGAAACTAGGATTTACTTTTAGTAAATTTCATATTAAATAGATAAGGGACGAAAAAGGATATTTTTGTATAAAAGCATCCTTTTTTTAATTTACGGATTTTGTGAAAAGAGGTAGTATTTATTTTATATAAGTATATTTGAGATTGTGGATTAAAAAGGAGTTCAATAATGGTCAAAATTATGATTGTAGAAGACGATATGAAAATTGCAGAACTATTATCAACACATGTTGCGAAATATGGTTATCAAGGAGTTATTGTATCGGATTTTCAAAATGTATTAAACATTTTTTTAGAAGAACAACCAGAGTTAGTTTTATTAGATATTAATTTACCGAGTTTTGATGGGTACTTTTGGTGTCGTCAAATTCGCGGAGTTTCAACATGTCCGATATTATTCATTTCGGCCCGTGAAGGCACGATGGATCAAGTGATGGCGTTAGAAAACGGTGGTGATGATTTTATTCCGAAACCTTTTCATTATGAAGTTGTAGTGGCGAAAATTCGTAGTCATTTAAGACGTGCATATGGAGATTATGCACCGAAATTAGAAGAACGAATGATTGAACAACAAGGTCTTTGTTTATATCCCGAAAGACTTGTATTGAAACTTAGAAATGACGAGATTGATATAACGAGAAACGAAGCTATTTTATTAGAGACATTAATGAAAAATTATCCGCGTGTTGTGAGTAGAGAAGTCTTACTTAATAAATTATGGGATAGTGAATCTTATGTTGATGATAATACATTAAGTGTAAATACAACACGTGTGCGTAAAAAGTTACAAACGTTGCATATAGAAGGTGCGATTGAAACGATTCGTAGTGTTGGATATAGATTTCATATTACTTGGGATAATGGTATAGAAAAATGATAAGGTTGTTTATACGTGATCATATACCACTTATTTGCTTTACCATAATTCAACTACTAGCTATATTTCTCGTATATTGGTTTGATGGGCATAATCATATTACAACGGCGTTATATGCAATGTTTCTAGGTGTTTTCTTTATGGGAAGTTATTTAGTGTTTCGTTATTTTACACATCGTTCTTTTTATGAGCGCCTAGCAAACCCGATGCAATCTTTGGATGAATCTGTTCAAAAATCTGATTTTGCAGCTGTATCGGCTGCTCTTCAAGAACTACTTGAGGTGCAATATAGACATTATCAAAATCAGCTGCAAATGCAAGAGAGAAAAAATAATGACCATTTAACCTTTATGAATCAGTGGATCCATCAAATGAAAACACCTTTATCTGTAATAGAATTAATTACACAGGATGAAGTAGATTCACGTTTTGAAAGTATAAATGAGGAAACTGATCGATTAAAAAAGGGATTAGAAATGGCTCTGTATGTCGCACGTTTAGAAGCGTTTACACAAGACTTTTATGTAGAAAGGGTACAACTACATAAAATAGTGAATGATTCGGTACATGAACATAAACGATTCTTTATACGGAATTTTGTATATCCAGAGCTTGAAATTGATAAGGACATTACTGTAGAAAGTGATGTGAAATGGTTACAATTTTTAATCGGACAAATACTATCGAATGCGATTAAGTATTCATCAGGTAGTAGAGAAAAGATTAAAATGAAAGCTTGTAAGGAAGGTAATACCGTTATACTTGAAATTGCTGATAATGGCGTAGGTATACCAAAACAAGATTTACCAAGAGTATTCAAACCTTTCTTTACAGGAGAAAACGGTAGAGATTTTAAAGAATCAACAGGAATGGGGCTATACCTTGTATATGAAATTACAAAACAATTAGGACATAGTGTGGAAATCCATTCAGAAGTTGGTAAAGGTACGGTAGTACGAATAATATTTTTTTAATGTGTAAAAAAGTAAACAAGGCTAAAGAACTTTGGAGATAAGTTTTTTAGCCTTGTTTTGTACCCTTGATAACATTGGAGAATGAAATGTTATATAGATAAGAGAGACAAAACGAACCCGATAAGAATAAATGTAAGACTACTTACATGAACCATTTTTAATAATAAAAATAGAATCTTATAGAAGTTGCGAATGATAGGAGGATTGAAATGGATATTCGTAAAATGAGATATTTCATAACAGTGGCAGAAGAATTAAACTTTAGTCGTGCAGCAGAGCGTCTTATGATGGCACAACCTCCTTTAAGTCAAGAAATTCGAAAATTGGAAGAAGAATTAGGAGTTCAACTTTTTCACCGGACAAAAAGAATGGTTGAACTTACCGAGGCGGGGAAAATCTTTTTAGAAGGTGCTAGGCAAACATTACTTCAAGTAGATAGAACTATTAAAGAAACACAGCTTGCAGATGAAGGGAAAATCGGGCATTTAATCATTGGTTTTGTCGATTCTACAGAAACAGTTATAGACATATTAAACATATTTCGAGAACGGTTTCCAAAAATTCAGCTCATATTACGTGAGATGACAACAGACCAGCAAATAAAAGCGCTTTACGAAAAACAAATTCATATTGGATTTATTCGTTCGGAGCAAAATAATGAAATATTATCTTCTGAAGTTTGTTCTGAAGAGTGTTTAAAGCTGGTTTTGTATGAAAATCACCCTTTCGTTTCGTTACCTAATATTTCAATCAAATCATTAGTGGATGAACCATTTATTTTATTTCCTCGTCATTTCGGTACAAATTTTTATGATTTAATTATTAGTTACTTTTGGGAACATAAAGTAAGTTTAAATATTGTTCAAGAGGCAGTTCAAATGCAAACAATTGTAAACTTAGTTGCAGCAGGAATAGGGATTTCAGTCGTTCCATCATCGGTGGAAAGCTATAAAAAATCAGGAGTCATGTATAAAGATATTCAAGAAAATACACCAAAAATAAATTTATATGCTGGATGGAGGAAGGATGAAAAGTCTGTCGTGTTAGAGAACTTTTTAACAGCTGTTAGAGAAGTTTATACGACTTCACAATGTGAACTTAACAGATAAAAGCCCATCTTGATAGGATGGGCTGTGGGAAGTTGGCAAGGGGTGTTTATTTATAGGTAAAACTCACTCATGGTTCAACCTGTTTTGCTAGAATCATACTCAGCGAAACCTTTTAATACACGATCAATCTGATCCATAATTTCAGGTTGCAATGTAATACTAGAAGCAATTACGTTTTCTCTTACTTGTTCCGGATTTGAAGCACCAATAATTGCAGAAGAAACAGCTGGATTTTGTAACACCCAAGCAATTGCGAGTTGAGATAGGGTAAGGTTAATTTCTTGTGCGATGGGGTTAAGTTTCTGGATAGAAGTAAGCACATCATCACTCATCCAACGTTGCACGAGTTTGTCAAAAAACGGTTTTCCAGCATCAGAGTTAGCACGCGATTGATTCGGTAATGGTTTACCAGGTTGATATTTTCCAGTGAGAATGCCTTGTGCGAGTGGGGACCATACGATTTGGCCAAGTCCCTCACGTTGACATGTTGGAATTACATCAGTTTCAATAACTCGCCATAACATTGAATATTGAGGTTGGCTAGCGATAAGTGGAATGTTTAATTCCTTAGCAAGTGCTGCACCACGGGTAATTTGTTCTGATGTCCACTCACTTACGCCTAAATAAAGGACTTTACCTTGTCTTACAAGATCTGAGAAAGCTAACATCGTTTCCTCAAGAGGAGTTGTTTTATCAAATCTATGTGCATAATAGACATCGATATAGTCTGTCTGTAATCTTTTTAACGATGCATTACAATTTTCTATAATATGTTTTCTTGATAATCCACGATCATTTTTTCCAGGGCCGGTCGGATGGCATACTTTTGTACATAGTTCTATACTTTCTCGGCGTATATCTTTCAAAGATTGGCCAAGTACTTCTTCGGCTATCGTATCTGAATAAACATCAGCAGTATCAAACGTTGTAATTCCGACATCTAGAGCGGTTTTCACACAATCATTTGCAGTAATCTCATCCACTTTTCCACCATGGTTTATCCAGTTCCCGTATGCAATCTTGCTTACTGTTAATCCACTGTTTCCTAGTTTACTAAATTCCATTGTAGAACCCCCCTTAAAAATGATACCTTTATTATAAGAACTGAAATTTAGTATGTATAATATATGATTTATGATGAATGTATATAAAAATTATATAAGAGGGGATGCTTACAATTTTATTGCTAGGGAAAGCTAAAGCAAATAGTACAACAAATGTGTTTGATGCTTGTTCGATATGAAGTGAAGAAATAATAAATAGACTTTAAAAGAAAGCAATCTTTTTAGCAGCACAAATAATTGCATTTACTCATACAGTACTATTATGGTACAATATGGTTACTAATGACGGAAAGGAATGATGGGTGGACGATGATTAACTAATCTTATTTTTAAATGTTGAAATGAAATAAATTTCAATTTATAAAAATTAGGATTAGTCTGCCCAATTCCAAACAACGGTATTGCTATTTGATTTGCGTAATAGCTTATTTGGGTATAAATAATGTAATGACTAATCCTGCCAAAATTACTTTGGGAGGATTTTTTTGTTCTCCTTTAATGAAAGGGATCGGTAATATGAAAGAAATTTTAAAATTAAATGATGTTTATGTTGAAATAAAGGAAAATACTTTGTTAGAAAAAATGAATGTAGCAGTGAAACAAGGGGATGTTATCGGATTAATTGGTAAAAATGGTGCTGGTAAATCAACGTTACTTCAATTAATAAATGGAAAGATTGAACCTTCAAAAGGGATTGTTGAATGGCAACAAATGAATATGACAACCGCATATGTTGAGCAAGAAATAGAATCTTTTATTAGTAATGATGTGATTTCGCAAGAAGCAGAACTTCTTGCGAAATGGGGCGTGCCAACGAACGATTTTCATACTTTAAGTGGTGGTGAAAAGCTGAAAATTCGATTAGCAAAAGGATTTGCCGAAAATCCTAATGTTTTAATATTAGACGAACCGACAAATCATTTAGATGAGATCAGTACGGGATTTCTCATTAAACAAATAAAAAAGATGAAAGGTACTGTTATCGTTGTATCGCATGACAGATATTTTTTAGATGTTGTCGCAACCAAAATATGGTCAATTGAGGACAAAAAAATAATTGAACATAGTGGTAATTATACGAGCTACATGAAAACACGTGAGCAAAGAAGGAAGTCGCAGCAGCGTGAATATGAAAAGCAGCAAAAAAAGATAGAACAAGTAGAAACACATATAAAAGAATTGAGTTCATGGTCACAAAAGGCACACGCGCAGTCTACAAAACAAGAAGGTGTGAAAGAATTCTATCGTGTAAAAGCGAAGCGAATGGATGCGCAAGTGAAGTCAAAACGAAAACGACTCGAAAAAGAGCTGGAGAAAACGAAAGTAGAACGTGTGAAAGAAGAGTATTCAGTTGAGTTTTCTATTCAAGCGAACAAAAAAGTAGGAAAACGCTTTTTAGAAGTAAAGCAATTAAAAAAAGACTTTTATGGGAAAGTATTATTTGAAAACGTTAATTTTACAATTCAGCACGGTGAGAAAGTTGCGATTGTTGGACCAAACGGTAGTGGGAAAACAACATTACTGAAGATGATTATGGGAACGGAAACTGCTGAAGGAGAAATATGGATTTCACCATCTGCAAACATCGGCTATTTAACACAAGAAGTTTTTGATTTACCGCTTGATAAAACACCAGAAAATTTATTTTTTAAAGAGACGTTTGAAGAAAGAGGAAAAGTCCAAAATTTAATGAAACATTTAGGGTTCCAAGATTTTCAATGGAAAGAGCCGATTGAGCATATGAGTATGGGAGAAAGAGTAAAATGTAAGCTAATGGCTTATATTTTAGATGAAAAAGATGTACTCATTTTAGACGAACCGACGAATCACCTAGATCTACCTTCACGTGAACAACTTGAAAATACATTAGCTGAGTATAACGGAACATTAGTAATTGTTTCTCACGATCGATATTTTCTAGAGAAAACTACTAACACAAAACTCGTGTTTTCAAACAATACGATACAAAAGCAGCTAGAAGAGCCTACTAAAACAAGAGATAATATTGAAGAGCTACGTTTAACGTTAGAAACAGAGAGACAAGAAGTATTAGGGAAATTAAGCTTTTTAACTTCTAACGACAAGGAATATAAAGAACTTGATGAACGATTTATAGAACTTACGAAGCAGATAAAGGCGCTATAGCGTACGTAAGGGGGATTAGCATGGGAGAAGAGAGTTTGACTAAGTTATTTAGAATAGATTGTGGAGAAATATACTTGCAAGAGTTTATGGTCAAAGATGCAGAGAGTATTTATAAAATAGCAAATCAACCGGAAATAGAAAAGTTTTTACCAGACTGGAAATCAACGAAAGAACAAAGGATGGATTGGATTGCAAATTATGAAATACCAGCAAACAAAGCATTTCTTGAGGCAGTGAAAACTACGAATAACATAGATAATCATATGTTAAAGCTAGGAATATTTAAGGAAGCTACAAATGAATGCATTGGATGGTGTTGCACAGGAATGAAAGAAGAACTCCCTTCACCAAACAGAGAGATAATGTATGCTATCTCAAATGAACATCAAAATCATGGCTATGCTACAAAAGCGACTAAAGGCTTAATTGACTATTTGTTTAAAGAAACAAATTTAAACGTCCTCAACGCAATTGCTTTAATTAACAATGTACCATCAAATAAAGTTATTAAAAAATGCAGGTTTACTTATTTGAGTGAACAGAAGATAGAAAATCAAATATATAATCATTATGTATTGAGTAAATCTGAATGGATAAAAAATATTTCTCTGTAAAAGGAATTAAAACGAAATCATAAAAAAGCTTAGAGCTAAAACTCTAAGCTTTTTTATATTCATTTTATCCCGCATTACCGGGCAGTAAAACCCCCACTGATTAAAGTTTCACTTTATACCTGCTAACATATGAAAGGTACAATTGTAATGACTTCTTGAAGGAATTGCTTTTCAACAAAATAGGGAAATCAAGCTGTACAGGGGATATCCAGTTGAAAATCATTTATGAAAAGGTAATTGGAAGATTTTGTCGAATTTATGTATCAATGATAATACAAATTTCTTACTCAAATCATTCTACAGATGAATTACTTGAAAAATGGAAGGGAAAAGAACAGAACAGTGGGCGGTATAAAGAAGCATTTAGTCTTAGTCAACAAAAATTGCTGGTAAGTCTATTAAAGAGTTACATATAAAACTTACGGTTGAGTGCTAGTAGATTAAATCTTTAAGCCAGGAATTAGTTTAAATGAGGGAGGGGAACACGTATTATAATTTGGTTTCGTCACTTGCCACAAATAAGTATGGATTTTTCAGAATGGACTCCTTTTATACAGAATAATTGGTACCGAAAACATTATATGAAGTTTGTATATTTACTTCAGATAATCATTTTTATAATACCTTATTTTTTTGAAACAGGTTTCACTCATATTAATATATTTTATCTTATCATAATAGGTACCTTAGTCTTCATCATTCACGAATGTCTACACATTTTAGTAATAAGTAAACAAGGGGATATTAGCTTAACATTTAGTAAAAGATTTTTTTGGTTAAATACAAATGCAGTCTTATCCAAAACGAGATTTTGGGTCTTTATGAGCTTGCCTATTATTGTATTATCAGTAGTTCTTGCCATGATGTCGTTCTTTGTATCAGGAAATATTAAATCAATTTTATTATTTATATGTTGGATAAACGCATTCATTTCCGCCTCAGATATTTACAATTCGTTTTTGATTGCAATGAAACCGAAGCACTCATTTTTTTGCAGAGGTTATTATAAAGTGAAATAGTATTTAATGGGTAACTCAAATATGCTTCAACTACATACAACAGTTAAAATATAATATTTGAAAGTAAAAAGACCGATAAAAAAATCGGTCTTTTCTTATTAATAAAATAAAGATTAGAAAATAGCATTGTAATTCAAACCAATATGCAAATATTATAAGATAGATATGCTTTGTTTATAGATTGAAAATAGGTTTGTTATCAGTTTTTTTAGAAATCTTACAAGCGTGTAAGATAAATGAAAGATGAATCAATATGAGCTATAAGACAATTCATTTACACTCTATAGTGAGCAGTGGAAATGAAGGGAGAATATAAATGGAAATTTTACAGGCAAAAAGTATTAGTAAAGTATATAAAGGGAAAGTACCTTATAAAGCATTAGTAGATATTGATTTATCAATTCAAGAAGGTGAATTTGTAGGAATTATGGGCCCGTCAGGTAGTGGGAAAACAACGTTATTAAATATGGTATCTACTATTGATTCTCCATCATCAGGAGAAATATTTATTAATGGCACAAATCCTTTTCAATTATCATCAGAAGAATTAGCATTATTCCGCAGAAAACAATTAGGATTTGTATTTCAATCATTTAATCTTCTTAGCACACTTACTGTAAAAGAAAACATTGTATTGCCGATGACTTTAGATGGTGTTTCCGTCCAAGAAATGAATAAACGAGTGGAAGAGATTGCAGAGAAGTTAAACATTACTGATATATTGAGTAAAAGAACGTTTGAAATATCAGGGGGGCAAGCTCAAAGAACAGCAATCGCTCGTGCGATCGTTCATAAGCCGCAATTATTACTTGCAGATGAACCAACAGGGAACTTGGACTCTAAATCTTCAAATGATGTAATGGAGATGCTTGATACTCTAAATAAAGAAGAAAAAGCAACGATGATGTTAGTTACACATGATCCGTATGCAGCGAGCTTTTGCAGCAGAGTAATTTTCATTAAAGATGGTCAACTATATAATGAAATTTATTGTGGTGAAAGCAGGCAAGCATTTTATCAAAAAATTATGGATGTCCTTTCTTTGTTAGGAGGGAAAAGGCATGACTTTTCGTCAGTTCGCATTTAATAATATCTTTCGTAATAAACGTACCTATGTAGCTCATTTTTTAAGTAGTGCATTTTCTATTATGATTTTCTTTACGTATGCTCTTTTATTATTTCATCCTGATTTACAAGGTGAGTTGAAATCGACAAGTGCAACAATAAGTGCATTTGGTACATTGGGATTTTCAGTTTCGCAAGGATTGATTTTTGTATTTTCATTTTTCTTCATTCTATATTCAGTTAGTTCGTTTTTAAAGACGCGTAAAAAAGAATTTGGTATTTTAATGATGCAAGGTATGTCAATGAGACAGCTTAAGAAATTATTATTAATTGAAAATATGTTGATTGGACTTGGTTCAATTTGTATAGGGATTTTCATTGGACTCATATTTTCTAAACTAGTCTTATTAATAAGTGCAAGTGTATTAATGATTAATAATGGTTTACCTTTTTATATACCAGTTCGGGCTGTATTATTAACAGTTATTACATTTCTTTTCTTGTTTTTAATTGTTTCATTATTTACATTTAAAATGATAAAAGTAACGGAACTTGTGGAACTTATTCGAGCAGAGGAAAAGCCAAAACCTGAACCGAAATCTTCAGTTTTATTATCGATACTTTCTTTAATTAGTATAGGGTATGGATATTTTTCAGTATTTCGCTTCATACCAAGTACCAATTTTATTACGCTTGGAATAGGTGTGCTTCTAGTAATTATAGGAACGTACTTTTTATATACTCAGTGTAGCGTTTATATATTGCACCTTGCTAAAAGGAGAGAATCTTTCTTTTTAAAGAGAACAAATATATTAACATTTTCTGAATTAATTTACCGTATGAAAGATAATGCAACGATGTTTTTTATAGTATCTATTGTTTCAGCAGTTGCATTTACAGCAATTGGTACAACAGCCGCAATTGGAAATAGGGATTTGGTAAGGATGACAAATCCGTATACATTTTTGTATGGAAGTTTTGAAAATGACAAAGTATTGAATAAAAATCTTTCTATTATAAAAAAACACCTTTCTGATGCTAATATTACGTATCGAATGGCTTCATCTTCATATATATACACAGAAAATGGCGTAAATGTAATGAAGTTAAGTGAATACAACGATCTTGCTAAAGCACTAGGCTATCAACAAGAAACAATTGAAAAAGAAGATGAAATTTTATTAATTCCTGGAGTCGTATCACAAAAACAAGAATTTAAAAATGGCGAGTATAAAAAGAATATAGAAGTCATTCAAGGTGACTGGACAAAGACATTTCATGTGAAAAAAGCTGTAGAAAATTTAGTTTTACCACATGATTCTAGAACTATTTATATCGCTGTTCAAGATCAGGTATATGATGGAATACCTCTTACTAGTGACCCAGTTAATAAAGAAATTCCATATCGTACTTACGGATTTGTTGTAGATGATTGGATAAAAACGAAAGAGATTTCAAATCAATTAAAGAGTATATTCGATAAAGATCTTAGGGACAGAGATTTCTACTTTGAAGCTTTAACATTAAACTTGTTGGAAGCAAAGCAAAAGAATGGTTTATTACTTATGGTAAGTATTTTAGTTGGAATCGTCTTCTTTACATTCGCCGCTAGTTTTATTTATTTTCGATTATATACAGATTTGGATCGCGACCAACAGCAATATAAAATGATTTCGAAAATGGGATTAAGTAAAGGTGAGTTGAAAAAAGTTGTAACGAGGCAGTTATTATTAATGTTCTTTTTACCAATTGTCGTTGCAGTGATTCATACTGTAGTTGCTTATATAGCATTACAGCAATTAGTCGATTTTTCTATCATAAATAGCTCTATCGTTATTTTAATTTCATTTATATGTATACAAGTTTTATATTTCTTTATAACCCGTTGGCGTTACCTACAAAAGCTTTATAAAACTATGGAACAGTAGAGAACATCAGCAAGTAACATTGCAGAAAAGCATGTAAAAAAACAATATGAGTTATGAAAGGAATTGTAATGAAAAAACCATTATCAATTTTCATATTATGTATATTAATTTTAATTAGTTTAAGTGCATGTGCTAAAAGTGAAGAATTATTTCCAGCTAACGGTGTATTAATCATTGGAGATGAGAATCATACTGGAGCAATTATGAATCGTTATAAGGAAAATACGAAAGAACATGAAATTTTTCCAGTGAAAACAGGGGAATTTGAAAAAGGAAAGGTACTAATATTAAATGAATCTACTGCACAAGCGATGATTAAAGCAAAGATTTTTCGTAAACGTGACCAAGTAGCCCTTTCCAAACTGGTAGATACGTTACCGAATTTTCCAAAAGAAAGCTCACTACTATTTATAAATGAAGAAGAAAAGAATATTAAAAGTATTAAAATAGAAGGAGAAGAGATACCAGTTGCATATGATAGCGATGCTTGGCTTGGCAATAAACGTGACTATGGAGCACTATGGTATATCATTGTGGCGAAAAATAGTGTGTATAAAGAAATAAAAGCGAATGAAACGAATATGCAACTTCTACATCTGAAAAAGTCGTTAGGTGATGAAAAACCTAAAATGTCGACAGATAATACATTGATTAATGAAAAAGTAAAAGTAAGAAAGTTAATTGAAGGTTTTAAAGAGAAAGTATCAGTTCAGTTTGTAACGATCGGAGAAAAATCTTAAAAAAGAGTTCGAGGTTGATAGAAAGTTTATCAATCTCGAACTCTTTTTAGTTTATAGACAAATCAATTATTATGCTTTACATTACTTCATTTAATCGAGTCTCATTTGTTTCCTCAATCGCATTTGAATTTTGAACTGAATTATTTTGGGCTTCTTTTTCTTTACGAGCCTTTTGTAGCATTTCAAGGATGATCCATAAAGGAACACCTTTATCCTTTAACATCTTCCATAAATCTAATTCATTAAATTTATGCTCAGGCTGTTTCATTTCTTTTTCAGATGAACGAATATCAAATTTGATAGGATCATTTACTTTCTTACTTTCAAGTTTAGTAGAAGAGATAGTATTATGCTCAAGAGTAGATGGAGTTATTTTAGTAGGTTGAGATAATGTATGAATATTTGATCCGATTTGCATGTTTTTTCCTCCTTTTCAAGCAATGAGATTAGTTTTCTTATGGTTTTTAAATCTTTTTAACATGAGGAAACTATATCTAATTATAAATTCAAATAAACAGATTTACAAGTTGTATTGTAAAAAGTAAATGTTTACTTGAATTAATATTTATCAACATTTGTATATGTTTTCTATATATACAACGTATATAAAATATTTTACATTATGTTTAAGTTATTAAAGTATTCTGTTGATTTTCAAAAAAGAAAAATGTAAACGTTTTAATAGGGGGAGAAAGTATGGGGAAGTTAGTTTTAAAAATATGTTTTTTCGCATTAGTGACCGTATGTTCATTCGAAGCGAAAATATCATACGCTGAAGAGAGGCCACAAAATAATTATCCTATCATATTGGTGAATGGATTTGCTGGATGGGGTAGAGAAGAAATGCTTGGCGTAAAATATTGGGGTGGTGTTCATGATATACAGGAAGATTTGAAACGAAATGGTTATACGGTACATACCGCAGCTGTTGGACCTGTTTCTAGTAACTGGGATCGTGCATGTGAATTGTATGCGCAAATTAGCGGTGGAACAGTAGACTATGGTGTCTCGCATGCTGAGAAACATGGACATAATCGTTTTGGCAGAACTTATAGTGGTTTTGCGCCGAATTGGAGTGAAACAAATAAAGTTCATTTAATTGGACATAGCATGGGTGGACAAACAATTAGAACATTAGTACAGCTATTAAAAGAAGGGAGTTTTGAAGAAAAGAATTATGTGAAAAATCACCCAGACACCAAAATATCACCACTATTTGAAGGCGGAAAATCATATGTTCATAGTGTTACAACATTAGCAACCCCTCACAACGGTACAACACTTGCGGATGGGAGTCTTCTGCTACCGTTCGTTAAAGATTTACTCATTACAGCTGCGAGCTTCGGAGGAAACAATAATTTATCGTTATATGATTTTAAATTGGATCAATGGGGTATAAAGAAGAATGCTGGAGAGTCCTTTTTCCAATATAGTAATCGTATTCTAAATAGTTCACTTTGGAAAAATACAAAAGATATAAGTCAATGGGATTTAAGTACAGATGGTGCAAAGGAGTTAAATAATTGGGTAAAGACGCAACCGGATGTGTATTACTTATCCTATAGTGGACATGCATCACAAGCAGCACCTATAACAGGTTTACATTTACCTCATATAACGATGAACAAAGTGTTGATGGGGAATGCATTTTTCTTAGGTTCTTATGCGAGATATGAAGAAAACCGTCCGTTAGTTGATACTTCTTGGTGGCAAAATGATGGTGTAGTAAATACAAATTCCATGATTGCACCATCTTCTAATGTTGCTGTAAATAATAATGAGTCATTACAGGTTGGAAAATGGAATCATATCGAAACGAAAGCGAATTGGGACCATCTCGACATGGTAGGATTAAGTGTTTCAGACTCTTTAGGTTTTTCTAGCATTCAAGAGTTTTATAGAACAATTGCTGAAAAGCTATCACGTTTACCGAAATAAGTAATAATAAAGCGCTCTCGATGGAATTCGAGAGCGCTTTATATTATATTGAAAGAGGGATTTGGTAGAAAAAATATGGGGGGGTATTATGAAAATTCAAGTTGTATTATCAGGATACGGAACAGTAGGCAGAGAGTTTATAAAATTATTAAATGAAAAATATTCATATATATATGAAACATATGGGATTCAATTAGTTGTAAGTGGCGTATTAGGGAGAAATATTGCAATACATAATGAAGACGGCCTATCTCTTCATCATTTATTAATGTATGGTGGCGGTACCGCTGCAATTGAAAAATATTTAGAGTATCATCCAAAGGAACGTGCGACAACTAGCATAAGTGGTACTGTATTGGTAGAATCAACAGTCACAAATCTTAAAGATGGAAATCCAGGGAAACAATATATGAAACAAGCGATTGAGAAACGGATGGATATAGTAGCAATTTCAAAAGGTGCGCTCGTTACAAACTGGAGAGAAATAAATGAAGCAGCAAGAGGTGCAAATGTACGAATTCGATATAGCGGTGCAACAGCCGCTGCACTACCGACACTAGATATCGGACAATTTAGTTTAGCCGGTTGCAGTATTGAAAAAATAGAAGGAATATTAAATGGAACAACTAATTATATTCTTACGAAAATGTATGAGGAAGATATGACATTTGAAGAAGCGCTGAAAGAAGCACAAAATAAAGGAATTGCTGAGACAAACCCTCTATTAGATATAAGTGGTTCAGATAGTGCGTGTAAATTGTTACTTTTGACAAACAGCTTAATGGAAACAGAGAAAACACTTGCTGATATACATATAAAAGGAATCGAGCACGTTACAAAACAGCAAATACAAAATGCTAAGGAACACCATAAAATTATTAAATTAATAGCATCAATATATAAGGATGCGGGTGGCAATGTGAATTTAAATGTTGAACCGTGTGAAATAGAAAAAGATCATCCGTTAGCAAAAGTAAATGGGAGCGAAAAAGGAATTACGTTCTTTACAGATACGATGGGGCAAGTTACTACAATTGGCGGGGCTTCTAATCCACGAGGCGCAGCAGCTGCAGCTTTAAAAGATGTAATTAACTTATATCGAAAAGATTTGTAAGACCGTACCGCCCTTTATAAAAAATACATATGTTGTGGACCTTTTGAGAATGAAATAAATATGCAAAAATGATTGCAGGGGGTAAGGAATTGTTTAAGGATTTTAAAGTTGTTAAAGATCGTCCCGTTTATATTCAATTGAAAGATTATTTGAAGAAGATGATTATGAAAGGGCATTTGCTCGGGGATCAAAAAATCCCATCAACAAGGGAACTAAGTGAATTACTAAGTGTGAGTAGAAACACTGTACTCGCTGCTTATGCAGATTTAGAGCAAGAAGGACTCATTTATGCAGTTAAAGGAAAAGGGAACTTTGTTGCGAAGGTGGATATATCTAACACTTCGTCAGTTGAAATAGATTGGAAAAATAAACTTAATACAGTGACCGCATTAGCGGATGAATTAGATTTAATGAAACATGGTGTTCGTTGGGAAAAGGGAATGATTGTTTTTAATAGTATAGCCCCGGATGAGAAGCTATTTGATGTTGAAAATTTCAAAAGAGCTTTTCTTACTCGTATGTCCATTGAAGGGGACATCGTATTGAACTACGGATATGCAAAAGGATATAGACCATTAATGAATTACTTACTTCATTATATGGAAATGAAAGGTGTAGACATTTCTAATAAAGATATTCTAATTACAAATGGATTTACAGAAGGATTGGATATTGTACTCTCTTCTTTATCAAAAAAATCCGGTCGTGTCATTTGTGAGAATCCAACTCATCACGCTGCACTAAAGCTGTTCCGCTTACATGGCCTTGAAGTTCATGGGATTGATATGAATGAGGATGGTATTGATACGAATGAAGTTGAAAAAAGCTTGCGTGAAAAAGATTTTGATTTTGCATATTTAATTCCTTCTTATCATAATCCAACTGGTATTGTTACGAGTTCAGAGAAAAGAACGGAATTGATGAGATTATTCTCAAAATACAAGGTTCCTATTATAGAGGACGGATTTAATGAAGAATTACGTTATTCAGGTTCACATTTAGCTCCATTATTAACGTTTGCTGGAGCTGGCAATAATGTGATTTATATTAGCAGCTTTTCAAAGGTACTTTTCCCTGGTTTACGTGTAGGCTGGATTATTGCAGATAAAGAGCTGATTCATTATTTAGAAAGCGTAAAAAGAGCAAGAACGATTCACACATCTACGTTAGATCAAGCTGTTCTGTTTCAATATTTACATGAGGGATATTTTGAAAAATATTTAAAAAAGGCAAGATCTGTTTATAAGAAAAAATATGATTTAGCTGTCGGGGCATGTAACCAGTACATTCCTTTCAAAAGAATGACTGGAGATGGTGGACTTCATTTATTTATAGAGCTAGAAGAGCATATGAATGCTCGCACACTTTTACAAAAGTGTTATGAGAAAGGCGTTACGTTTTCACCTGGAGATGTTTTTTACTCTGGTGAAGAAGGAGCGAATACTTTCCGATTAGGATTTTCACGCTTGAAAGAAGAAGAAATAGTTCGGGGAATCAAAATAATTGGTGATACAATAAAAAATGAAATTTGGAGTTGAGGAAATGAGAATTGGCGTTATTATGGGCGGGGTATCGTCTGAAAAGCAAGTATCAATTATGACTGGAAATGAAATGCTCGCACATTTAGATAAAAGTAAGTATGAAATAGTTCCAATTATATTAAACGAAAAAATGGATTTAATTGAAAAAGCGAAAGACATTGATTTTGCATTGCTCGCATTACATGGAAAATACGGAGAAGATGGGACAGTTCAAGGAACACTGGAGAGTTTAGGGATTCCTTATAGCGGAAGCAATATGTTATCTAGTAGTATATGTATGGATAAAAATATTTCGAAAAAGATTTTACGTTATGAAGGTGTAGAAACACCAGATTGGATTGAACTTACAAAAATGGAGGATCTAAAGCTTGATGAGTTAGATAAGTTAGGATTTCCATTAGTGGTAAAACCAAACTCTGGCGGATCGAGTGTCGGGGTAAAAATCGTTTACAATAAAAATGAATTGATCTCAATGCTAGAAACTGTATTCGAATGGGATTCTGAAGTAGTAATTGAGAAGTATATAAAAGGTGATGAAATTACATGTTCCATTCTGGATGGAAAACAGTTACCTATAGTCTCAATTCGACATGCAGCCGAGTTCTTTGATTACAATGCAAAATATGATGATACTAGTACAGTTGAGGAAGTTATCGAACTTCCAGCGGAAATTAATGAACGTGTAAATAAAGCGTCACTGGCTTGTTATAAAGCATTAAAATGTAGTGTTTATGCAAGAGTTGATATGATGGTGAAGGACGGAATTCCATATGTAATGGAAATTAATACATTACCAGGGATGACACAATCAAGTTTATTGCCAAAAAGTGCAGAAGCAGCGGGAATTAGTTATAGTAAACTATTAGATATGATTATTGAAACATCATTAAAAGTGAGAAAAGAAGAAGGTTTTTAAGATAGTTATATAACGAATTATTTTGACAGTTTCACGAAGTATGCTATGATGAATACATTATAAAAACAAAATATTTATCCACTAGGGGGGCCTTTTATAGGCTGAGATCAAATGTGATTTTGAGACTCTTAGTACCTGATCTGGTTAATGCCAGCGTAGGGAAGTGGGAAAGACGTTGCTATTTAATGAGTAAATAAATACTGTCAATTTCACTTTCTTTACGCCTGTAAAGAAAGTTTTTTTATTTTACAGCTTTAATAATTGTGGATAAATACTTATATTTTATACATTATTGGAGGGATTTAAATGACTTTTTCACAATCATTACGTAAAGAAGTAGATTCAATTTGGGAAGCGAGTTTTAACCATCCTTTTGTAAAAAAACTTGGTGAAGGAACGTTAGATTTAGCTAGTTTTCGCTATTATGTGCTTCAAGATTCATATTATTTGAGTCATTTTGCTAGAGTACAAACTTTAGGAGCTGCAAAAGCTCTTGAATTAGAGACGACAGCTCGTATGGCACATCATGCTCAAAATACATATGAGGCCGAGTTATCTTTACATGAGAATTTTGCTAAAAAGCTAGGGATAACAAAAGAAGAAAAAGATAATTTTATTCCTGCGCCAACTGCATATGCGTATACTTCACATATGTATCGTGCTGCGTATGAAGGACATTTAGGAGATATTATTGCAGCAATTTTACCTTGCTATTGGTTGTATTATGAAATTGGCGAACGCTTAAAAGAGTGTCAGCCGGAAGAGCCAATTTATAACGAATGGATTTCTGCTTATGGATCTGATTGGTTCCGTACGCTAGTTGAAGAACAAATTACACGTTTAGATACTATCGCTGAAAAAGTAACAGAGGCAGACCGCAAGCGTATGAAACAGCATTTTATTATTAGCAGTCAATATGAATATTCATTTTGGGAAATGGCTTATACATTAGAAAAGTGGCCAGTGGATACAGACGTAAAAGACGTAATTGGATAAAGAATAGAAGTAATGTTATAGATAGGTATGGATCATACCTGTCTATATATTTTTTCTTATCAAATTTGTGCAAAGTCGATAGTGCTGAGGAAATGGTGAAATGGCATATCGATAAGTTAACTAGTTTAATTGTCTACGCATTAAATGGATAAACTACTGTCACATATATTTTACAATAAAACGGATATGTTACTAAGCTAACTTCAGATGCACAACGTAATGAGATGAAATTTTACCTTGAACGTAAAGCTTGGAGGTATGAAGTTAAATAAGAAAAGAAACCCGCACTGTTAGCTGTAACGGAGTTGTTTTTTCTTTGCAGGAATTTCTAAATTACCATGAAGTGCTGTTAACACAATATGCAAATATGCATATTGTGTTTTTTTGAGTTCTTTTTGTGTTAAAATCAAATATAGAGATATGGAAATATAAAGAAGTAAAAGCAGGAATATCCAATGAATTTTGAGAGGTGTTATATGTTTACAAATAAGAAATTAATTCGATTTGGTTTATCGTTGTTTGTATTTTTAGGAATCATTAATTTTACAATCAGCTATTTCCAAACATATCTTGAAACAGCAGCAGATATTAAATGGGTAATTCCGGGAATTTGGCAAACTATTTTAATAGATGTTCCTCAAGGTATACTTGTTCTTTTAGGCGCAATTGCTTTATATGATTTCACAAAAGAGGCATCACAAAAAGACGCATCAATCTAAATGCGTCTTTTTTCAATTAGCAATTTCATAGAGAGTTTTGCTAAAGAAATAGAATGAAAAGCCCTAATTAGGGCTTTTTTCTTTGTAGGAATTTCTTATCCGTCATAGAAACCGGTCACTAGGAAATGTTATAGCGAAACGCATTTACAGTACAGAAAAATCTAAGTGACAGACGGAAATATATAGGATATGGCGCCATAATTATTGAGAAATTAATTGAATTTAGTAAGTATGAAGATATGACGCTAGAATTCATATTTTTTAATTTTTATTTATCCCGCATTAACGGGTAGTAAGCCCCCCGCCTCAAAATTCAGCAGAAGCAAAGAAGTTAGGTGGCGGTCGGACTGTCCGTAAAAGCCCGATTGGTGAGGGCTAATAATCAGTGGGGGATGAGCTAACCCCCCACTGATTAAAGTTTCACTTTATAAAAATGAGCCCATAGTAAAAATAGGTATATGAACAAGGTGCATCATTTAATGATAAGTCATACTTTGTTGGTGTACGTATTGAACTTAGTTTATAGTGCTATTCCTACTTAGATGTAACGAACAGAAACATAGGGAAGCATCGATGAGGTTGTATTTTATAAATGGAGGTTATGAAAATGAATCAGTTTCAACAAGAACTACAAGCGTTAAATCTTAATGATTACCGATCTGGAAATATTGTCTATTGGGACCAGCAAAATCAATATCCATATTACTATATTGAAGATGCTGCTCGTCGCTGTGGCGGTTGTGGTCGTTGTGGTGGTTGTGGTGGAGGTCGTTGTGGCGGATTCCGTTGTGGTGGATTCCGTTGTATTGGTTGCTTCGGTTGTTTTGGTTGCGGGGGTTGCGGAGGTTGTGGCGGCTGTGGTGGTTGCTCTAACTGTTTTGATGGTTTTAGTGGTACTACTGATACTACTGGTACTATTATAACGTATGAATATTGATTGCATTTATCCTGCTATTTGCAGGGCAGTAAGACCCTAAAAAAATTCAGCGGGAGCAAAGAGAAGTTAGGTGGCGGACTACCCATAAAAGCCCAATTGGTGAGGGCTAATTAAAGTTTCACCTTATCAATTAAAAAACATTAGTTTTATATATGTACGTGCCGACAAAGAATATAGCCATTATTAATGGATATATTCAATCATTCAAGTGAAAGAGTAACAATAAGATATATAGATGTAATCAAGAGGTGATAGATAAAGCAGTGACTAGATTTAAAATCTAATCATTGCTTTTTTCTTATGGTTTTATCATCAAATATCTGTCTAGTTTGGGCATTGCTTTCTTCCATCTAATGATTTTATTACAATCGTGTAAGGTTAATGTAATGTTAATCGATAGTAAATGAAGATGCTTAAGTGTAATTTAAATAAGATTAAAAAGTACTGTTTATCTATAAAATAATCGGGTAAATAATATGTAATTAGGAAGTGTATGAATATGATTGAACTAAAATCTATTATCCATTCGTATAAACGAAAGAGAAAAATAGCTAAAGATTTATACGGAAAAAGAGATGAATTGACACTGTTATTAAATGAATTTAATAAAATGAAATGTACAGTAACATCTGAAAAGAAGAAAAGCAATATATTATCTCGTTTGCAACTAATTTATCAAAATATGAAATTAGATAAGCAGTATCCTCTATCAGTTGCTTTTGATAGTAAATTATTGGAGCGATTAGAAAAAGAACCTCTACATACTATTGAGGATGGTGTAACATGTTTACATCTAATGTTAGATGTGAATTATGAGAAAATAAAACAATATGGTTCGAGTACAAGTAGGTCATTTGTTCCATTATCGCAGTCTTCTGTTTGTCTTGCTGATTGTATTTGTTTAACAGGAGTTGTAGTAGGCTTACTAGGAGCAATTTCATTTGGAGGATTACTGTTATCTATATGTTCAATTACATAACGGTTTATATTTGTAAAAAGGGCACCGAATTAAGGTGTTCTTTTTTGGTTTTTTTGTAAAGTTACTGTAAATGATAAGTACAATATATTATATACATTGTATAATTCAAATGTATTAAAATACAAATATAAAGAGGTGTTGTATATGATAATTACTTTTAATTTTTAAAAGAGTCGGTTTGATAATGATTTATGTAGATAAACAGTTTTTACGTTTCTTTTAAATAATTTGTTTAAATGGATTAGATTAAGTAACTATTTCTAGCTTTTTGATAATCAAGACAACTTAAGAAAGGAAGGAATCATTTTATGAAAAAATTAAGGCTGCTAACATTTGAAAATATAGTAGAACCTCTATTAAATGAAAAGGTATCATTTATATACTTTCCTATTGAATGGCTGGACATCGTAGAGATACATTATAAGACGTTTTTATTAACGAGTAAGTTGAAACGTTTGAATGAAAGATTGTATGATATGTTTTCGGATATATTGTTTATTCAGCATAATCCGTACGTATTAAATGAAAATACACCATGGATTGTATCGAAAGAACCTATTAGACAAGAACAGCTCGATTATATTTTTCAAAGTTGGTATGAGATTATTCATGATTGGAAACCAAATCAATTAGTTGAGCCACCAAAATATGAATGGCAATCCGATTTGATTTCTAATTTGCCAGTACTACATGATAATGAAACGTATTCTAAGTGGGGGCCCGCTTTAATCTCACATATTTTTTGCGAGCGTCCTATATATTTAGAAAATACAAATGAAGAAGAGATCTATTTTTCTCCTCTTAGATCACAAAATATTTGTGAGGCGATGTCAGGACCGATAAAAGATGAAAAAACACAAGATTTTTTCTCCTATGTATATCGATTCGAATGCATAAGCCGTGGTGGTGAGAACGCTCCATTATTAAATATTTCAATAGGAATTCGGAGATTCTATCAGGAATATAAGATGATAGGTTAAACAAACCTTGATATAACAACGTTTGTTTGACCTATTTTTATGAATTGCAAACATTTTGCAAACATACGTTATCCAAAGATACTTTTACCAAAGTTTTTAACGGCTTCTTCTTGCATATTTGGTAAAACATGAGAATAGATACTTAATGTCATTGAAATATCTGTATGACCTAATCGCTCACTGATGATTTTAGGGTTAACCCCTTGTTTCAATAGTAGAGTTGCGTGTGTATGTCTTAAATCATGGAATTTAATTTCTTTTATACCTACTTTGTGTGTCATCCTAATGAAGCTTTTTCTGAAATGTGCTCTTTTTATGATTCTTCCAAACTCATTACAATTTATTAAATCTTGATCTAGATACGCAGAACCAAACCTAAATTTCTCTTTATTGATTAAAATTTTATGTTTTTTTAAGGCTGCTATTGTTTCATTAGGTACAGGAATTGTGCGTTTTGATGAATTTGTTTTTGCAGTTGTTTTGATTTTATTGTCATGACCAGATGTTTGATTTATTGTAACAGTATGTTTTTCAAAATCAATGTCCTGCCATCGTAAACCTAGAACTTCTCCCAGACGCATACCTGTAGTTATTGCAAGTAGATACCCAATGTGATATCGTGATTCTTGTGAATGAGCTAAAAACTTTTTTACTTCTTCCTCTGTCCAAGTCTGGATAGGGGTTTTTTCTTTTTTAGGTATCTCAGCAAAATCTGCTGGATTTCGAGAGATAATATTTTGTTTTACGGCTAGGTTTAAAGCGCTCTTTAAAATTCTATGCATAAGCAGAATAGAATTGTTTGCAATCCCTTTATCTATCGCATTCTTATAGCATTTTTGAATGTGCATAACATTTAATTTATGGAGCGCGACCATTCCTATACTAGGTATAACATGTTGGTTGATAAATGCCCTATAGCCAGCAAATGTACTCTTTTCTATGCTCATACTTTTAATTTCTAGCCAATGATTTAGGTAATCTTTTAGCGTAACTTTAGATGGCTCTATAAAAGTTCCTTCATTCAACTCTGTAATTTTCTTTGCCACATCAGCCTGTGCTTCTTTTTTTGTCTTATACCCAGAAAACCACTTCTGTCTTCTTTTTCCTGTCTCTGGATCAGGCCCGATATCAATAACAATACAATACTTATTTCCTCTTTTTCGAATATGTCCTTTCACTTAAAACACTCCTTCATTTGTTTTGAATCATGTTGTATAAGTCTAGTTGTAATTTTGCTGCTATGAAAATTACATAGTTGGACATATCAGCGATGGATATATTTTACCATATTTAGATTGTTATTAAGGAATAAAAAAAGAGCCATAGGGCCTCTTTTTTTGCTGTATTCATGGAAATAAAATTAAAAGCGTTTGATAAATAGCTGCAATAGTACATGTGATTTGGTTGTTTAAATACAAACTAACCATTTTATATATATTATATTAAGTTTAATGAGTGGAAGAGATATTATTGTTATCCAATATAAAAGAATACTTTGCTATATTAATTATTAAACTTTCTCAATAATTTTCAGATTAGCAAATAAATAAAATTCTTAATTTTTGTGATATTATGAAAATAACTAAAAATGGACATAAAAAAGACCTATGACTGTGTAAGTGGTGCTGCAACACCCCTACACCGTCTCCCTAACCACAGTAGGGAAAACAACTGTCATAAGTCTTCGTACATTAGTATAACACACAACTTAGATATAATGACACGTTTCTCTGTAAATGTAAAAACTAGGGATGACGTGTCTTTTGTCCATAAGGAGGACAAAGATTGTGCAAGTTTTATTGGATTTTAACGATATGCAAGAAAGTCTAAAATCATCCGGTTATACAAATAGGAAGTTAGCGATGCGTTTTAAAGTAACACACACAACTGTAAATAGTTATTTTAATAAAAAGGATAAATTTGATTTTATGCACTTTGTGGATGCACTTAGGTTATATAAGCCTAAAGATATTAAGTTTAGAAGAAAATGCATCAAAGAGTGCATACCAACACTTTCACACAAAAATTTAAAATTGGCATTAGAAGTGTTAGATATGTTTGGAGAATATGAACTTCAAGATATGATTATGCAACAGATAAATAAATTTAAGAGCAACCAAACAGAAACCGAAAAAGAAATGAAAAAAGGTATTTCGAAAACAGTACGAATAAACTTAAACTTGGTTCCTTTATACCAAACATTGCGAGAAAGAAGTGAAAATACGATTACACCCAAGGTATTCTTTGAGAAAGTTGATAAAATGAGAAAAATTCAAAAATATACTGATAATGAACTTGTAATAATGTTGATTCTAAACACAATATATTCTTTTTTTGATTTAGGTAATTACAAGATGGTGAATGAATATATTCAACAATTATTACCTGATATTATAAAAATTAAATCTCGCTCTTTAAGAGATTCATTTTTGTTAAGAATAAAAGAAATGGAGATTTTTGTGAATCTTCATGAAAATAAGTTAAGAGAATCTCGTCAACAATGTTTTGATATAATAAACGATGAGACAAATTGTTATGTCAGTACTAAGGCGGTAGCGTATTGTAAAATTGGAGAAAGTTATATTTTCTCCGATTATCAGAAAGCTAAAGAGTACATGGAAAAGTCACTAAAAGTTATTGGTGATCCACCTAATAAGAAACTAGAATTAAGAAGAGAAAAAGTACTTAATACACTTTTGTTTTTAAGGATATACCATAAGAGAGATTTACATACTATTAACTTTGATGATTTAGATGAAGCCGAGAGAGCCTTTTTATATATAAGGTTAGGTGAGAATGAAAAAGCAATTAGAATTTTACAGACCTTAAAAAGTAACAACGGGTATCTTAGTAGTTTTCAATTGTATTATTTGGGGCTCGCGGTTGGAGGCAAAGAAGGGAAGAGGTACTTAGAACTATCCCTTGAAAGTTTTTCTAAATCAGGTGATTTCTTCTATATGTTTCTACCAAAAGAAGCATTGAAATGTTATAATTAAACTATACATAAAAGGTGGTGAAGCACTTGAAAAATAAGTTTGTAAAAGTAGTGTTATCTATTGTAGTTGTAGCTTGTCTTTCTATCACAACTTTTCAAGTGACAGAAAAAGATAAAGTACAAAGTGCTAAAGAACAAAAAACAATTCTATACATGATTGATCCAGGTCCCGGAGGCGGATAATTATATAAATACAAGAAATGACACTATCTAATAGATAGTGTCATTTCTGCTTTAAAGGGAATGGAAACATTTTGACTGAAACGACAAAAACTTTCCACTTTTAGAAAGTTTACGTATAAATAACAGGATGCAAGGGGGAACTAGTAGTGACAAAAGAAGAAATTGTAATGCTATTCTTAGATACAGTAAAGGAATTCGCTCCTGAAAAATTAGAGGAATATATTGCAGAGATTAAAAAAAATAGCCTATCCTAATTCGAGAGGCTATTTTTCCATTTTCTTATGATGTTTATTCAGGGCTTGAGCGATAGCTAACATCTGGTCTAATGCCATATCTTCTTTATCTTTTGGAAGAGGTTCTAGCCACGCCATAATTTCTTTAAATTTCTCGTATTTATTATCATCCTGGTTTGCTTCGTTATTTTCTCCATATAAGTAGTTCACAGGAACGGCAAATCTTTTCGCTATTTTTTCTATTGTCTCACGACTCGGGAAGGCTTTTCCATTTTCGAATTTTGAAACGGTACCCTTAGTAAGATCTACTTCTTTACCAAATTGTTCTTGGTTCATTTTATGTTCTAAACGAATTTGTTTTATTCTATCTTTCATATCCATAAAAAAACTCCCCTTATTAAGACTTTTCGATAATCCTAAATCCTATTAAGTTTATTATAAAGTTTCCTGACAAGAAACGTAAAGAATAAAAAAGTTTCCTATTCTGAAATTTTTTATAAAAAACACTTGAAGTTTCATACAATGAAACATATAATGGACTTGTAAGCATCAGAAGGGAGTGATCAGATGCAAACCGATACACCTAAAACAGAACTTCAAAAAGCCTTTGAAGAATCAGGACTTAAATATCATGAACTCGCTAAAAGGGTAGGGATATCGAAGTCATACTGCTATAAAATAATCAATTGGAATTTAAGGGTTTACTATGATGTAGCAGTTAATATATCTAAAGTATTGGGAAAGGAAACAACTATATTATTTAAGGAACAAGAAAAAAATTTTAAACAATAGGTTTCATTGTATGAAACTAAATTAAAAGGAGTGAAAGAAAATGGGTTTAGAACAATTTATTAAAGAATCTATTCGTGAAATTGTAAGAGAGGAAATCAGATCAGCAATAGCTGACTTACAACAACAATCACAACCAAATAAGGTTATGCGAGTGAAAGAAGCAGCAGCTTATCTCAACATTGCGGTTTACAGAATGTATGAATTAGCAAATAACCCTAGGTTTCCAGTAATAAGGGAAGGGCGTAAACTACTTTTTCTGCAAAAGGATTTAGAAGCTTGGCTTGAGGCACAAAAGGAGGTGATTTAGTGGAAGATACAACATCATTAGTTATATTCGCAATGTTTATCGCATGTAGTCCATGGTTGCTTTACATTACTTACGAACCAATAAAGCAATGGGCTTGGAGTGACGTAGAACAAAATAAAAAGACCCACGGCAATGGGTCCTTTTCTAAAAAATAAGTTGTTCTAAGTATACCATGGAAAGTAGGGAAATAGTCCATGGATTTAATCGAATATCAAGTGCTATTACCTAATAAGTTTTGGGACTTAGCAAAAAGCAAAGATGAATTAAAACAGATGATACAGCAATATTTCAGTGTTTGTTATCCGTATTATAGAATTCAACGAATTATCAAAAGTGGACAAGTATATATTGCAATTTGTACTAGGAGGTAAAAAGATGGCGATATTTAGACAAGTACACACTTCATTTTGGAATGATGTGAAAGTGCAAGAAGATTTCACACCAGAAGATAAGTACTTTTTCTTATATTTATTAACTAATCCACAAACTAAACAAATTGGTGTGTATCAAATAACAAAAAAACAAATGGCTTTTGAAACAGGTTATTCACATGAAACTATAAAGGCTTTGATGCAACGCTTCGAAGACTATCACAAGATAATAAAATACGATAATGAAACCAGAGAATTAGTCATTTTTAATTGGGGGAAATACAACCTAAAAAAAGCTGGAAAACCAGTTGAAGATTTAATTAAGAAAGAATTAAAAGAAGTGAAAAATATATCTTTGTTGATTCCAATTTGCAAACATATAGAGCAAAAGTCCATAAAAAAGCTAATTGAGGCGTTTATTCACGACTCGTATACCGATTCGTTAACGAACCGTGGCACGATTGGGGGACAAGAAGAAGAACAAGAAGAAGAACAAGAAAAAGAAGAAAAAGAAGAAAAAGAAAAAGAAGAACAAGAAAAAGAAGAAAAAAAAGGACCTTTAGTAGTAGAAAATCTCGCAATCGATTTTTATATGAACAATTTCGGACATATCTCTCCATTCATGGGAGAAGAAATTAATCAATGGATAGATGAACTTAATCAATCGTTAGTAGTTGAAGCAATGAAAATTACTTTAGAAAATAATAAGCGTAATTGGTCTTATACAAAAGGAATTTTAAAAGATTGGCATCAACAAGGCTTTAAAACAATTCAAGATGTAGAAGTAGCACAAGCATCATTCCGAAGACAACAACAAAGCAAAAAACGTACTGGTAAAGGTTATGCTAATCGAACTGAAGTTGTACCAGATTGGTTACATCAACAGAAAGAAATTAAACCAGTGCAACAACAACCATACCAAGCTTCAAATGAGGATTTTGAAGATAATAAGAAACGTTTGGATGAGATTTTAAATAAATATAAAAATACTAAAGGGGAGTAAGATATGAAAAACACAGGTGTTGCAAGAAAAGTGGATGAGCTAGGTCGTGTAGTAATTCCAGTAGAGTTACGCAGAACTTTAGGTATTACCGAAGGAACGGCACTAGATTTTCATTTCGATGGTGAAAACATCGTTTTAAGAAGACATGAAAAGTCATGCTTTGTAACAGGTGAAGTTTCTGAAAACAATATAGAGTTGCTAGGTGGCCGAATGTTTTTAAGCAAGGAAGGGGTAATTGAATTACTGGATCTTATTCAGAAGAGTGGGATGGCACATGCCTAAGCAACTAAACATTTTTGATGTAGAGCCAGCAATTTGTGAATTCGATGTAATGAAGGCAAATGTGAAAAGAGGAATGGGGCGCGTTACATACGCTGACGTACGCGTCCAAGTTCCAACGAATGCAAAGTGTACGGATGAATTACCACGCACAACTAAACAAGATGATCGCTATGATATTTTTGAACAGTATGTAATGGCAATATGGAGATTTCAAAGAGCTGTAGATAAGTTTTTTAATTGGGATACAGCTGAAGAATTGTGTAAGGCAGCAAGGGATAAAAAAGAAATAATTCCGGTACGGGTTTATTTAGGAAGTGGTTTTAAACCTGATGTTGTCGAGTACATGCGGTAGTAAAAAGGAGAGGGACATATGAAAAAAATAGAAATTGATGTTAGTAGCAACAAACTTTTAATAGTGAAGGACGGAAATGTAACAGCAGTAAATCCACCAATGAGTGGATTCGGTGAGCAAGTTGCGGTTTGGGTAAACGGTAAAGTTGATCGTGTAGATACTAAGTTTACTGAAAAGATAAAATAATTTTTTACTAGAAAGTAGGTTCGCTTATGAGTGTAGCGAGAAACCATGAAGCGATGAAGGAATCACGGTTGAAGGTATACATCGCTTTAGAAGAAGCTAACTTCATTTGGGATGAAAGAGATGTAATTCGTTTTCGTGAAATGTGGAGTCAGGGCATGAGCTTGCCAAAGATGGCAAAAACGTTAAAAAGGCACCAAGCGGAAGTTGCACTCCTTGTAATAGATCAGGCTGATAAGTATTTAATTGAAAATCGTCCGTTAGGATTAGGAATTTGCTAAATAGGAAGGGGAAAATAAAATGAACGTTATGGAAAACGGTGTATATGAAACAACTAAATTAGTTAGTGAATCAAAGGAAGGACAAGCTGTAATGAATATCAATCATATTAGTGAATTAGATCAATATCAAGAAGCGGCATTACGTACATGGAATACAAATAACGATTTTGGTGGACGTGTTTTAAATGCAGCATTAGGTCTTACGGGAGAAGCTGGTGAGGTTGCTGATGTTGTAAAAAAAGCAATTTTTCATGGTCATGGATTTGATCCAGCTCATTGTCCAGGAGAAGAAGAAGGAAATACACATAAAATCGCTTTAGAGCTAGGGGACATCTTGTACTACATTTCAATCATGTCTCATGAAATGGGATATACCCTAGAAGATATTGCTCAAATGAATATATCTAAATTAGCAACGAGATACCCAGACGGATTTAGCCGAGAAGCTAGTCAAAATCGTGTAGATATGAAATGAAAATTGTAATAAAAAAGAGCCGTGAGTGGAAAGGCTCATAGCTCTTTTTTATAAGGGTAATGATTTTATATATAAATATTATCATATACTCCCAAAAAATTCAATGTCAGTCAATTAATTGGTGTGAAATTTGAAAATTTTAGTAAAATGATAATTTATAAATACAAGGGG
Organism: Bacillus sp. L_1B0_5; assembly: GCF_000836715.1. Lineage (NCBI taxonomy): Bacteria > Bacillati > Bacillota > Bacilli > Caryophanales > Bacillaceae > Bacillus > Bacillus sp. L_1B0_5. The sequence continues at coordinate 46,536 of NZ_JXIS01000062.1, forward strand.
ACTTTTGTTTATATAAAAAGTTTTAAAATATTTTTTGATGTATTAATGGTTAGGAAAACATAAATCTGGAAATAAAACTTGATATTCCGAGTTTAACCGAAGATCGGTAGTTGAGGTTGTGAAGTGTATATAATTTTTTTCTAATTTATCTAGCGTTACCAGGTGATAAGTACCTAATCCATGCTGGATGCTATGTTTAGAAAGAGTAGGACCAATTTGTAATTTTCTATTTTTCATAGCTGTATTCCAGGGGCTGTAAAAGAATTTTAAAACGAAAGCGGGATTCATGTAAATCATAAATGGATGCGGTGACCAATGTCGTCCTGCCCAATAACTACCATGAAAATAATTGTGGACTAATCTACCGCCATAGTATGGGGCAGGTGGGTTAGGGGTGAGTATTTTCCCATGATAACGTTGTTTGACAAGGGGAATTCCGTATCTCGGATTGGTATAACCGTGAGTAGGATCATCTATCATCAGAATAGTCCTAATAGCGTACATGTTTTGCCCTAAAGTAGCAAGAGATGAGAAAAAGGCATGCTTATCAACACAGCAAAGAAATTCAGTGGTATTTAACACCATTTTCCATCCCGTAATTTCTTTTTCTATGTTCATTACCTCTTGATCAACTAATATGGCATCAAATTCTAATACTTCTGAATCGCGGATTTCCCAATGAGGTGCAAATAATTTGCAAATTTCAACTGAACGATCAGTAGACCCACGATTAATAAGAATGCCGTGATCAAATAATTTTGTGTGGTGCATTAACCACCAAGGGAGTAGATACTCTTCATTGTAGAAATGGGAAATTAAAGTTGCATTAATGATAAACCCTCCTTTTAGACAAGGATAAAATACATTTTGCTCTAATATAGTATGATGCTTATCCTTAAAAGCCTTAGTTAGAAATAAAATAGAAAAAAGGCACTATAAAATAGTGCCCACATTCAATTTGCAGGAGTATTATGAGGAAACTTAAGTAGGTGGCTTAAGTTTCTCTGTAATAATTATGAATCTATGATTATAAAAATGCCTATATTTTAGAGGGGAGTTAGGGAATATTTGTATACAGTGAAATCCTTTTTGAAAATATCTTTAACTAATTGAATAGTTTCGGAGTCATAAAAACTTTCATATGTTGGGAGTCGTGGGAATAGAGGGTCAGTAATATCAGCATCTGCATAGTTACCTTTAAAAATGGTGATCCCACTTTGATGATGCCATGACTTAGTTAATATATCTAATGGGGACTTCTTTAAGTCGTATATATTCTCTAAATTTGAGATTTCAGAAGAGAAATTTTCAAGGTGAATATAGTTTGTAACAAACTTTTCTTCATCTTGGACATATTGTTGCACATAGTGGGGGTTCACATCATCTAAATTATTCATATGTGCTTTTAAGTAATATAAAAAAAGTTTAAAGGAGATTTTTTTATTACAGTTTTTATCATGATATAAAAACTGTCTAATTGGCTGCCATTCGGGATGTTCAATATTTGGTGGAGGAATTAGTGAGAGAAATGAACTTACTGCCCTTTTATAGGGATTTCTTACAAGTTTATATGTCGGTTTTTCATTTGTGGATAATGCATTAGCAAGTCCAGTAAAGTAGTATACTGAATTTTTGTAAATGTCAAACTCATAATTATGGATGAATGGGTTATATTTAATAGCTTCCTTAAACAAGTTGATTTGATAAAAAAACCAATGAGCAAGTGATGTACATCCACTTTTTTGACTCCAAAATAATATTATAGGGAATTCTTGATGAAAATGGGGTCCTCGGGCGTATTTCATAATGAAGTCATAAATATTTGAGTTAGTCATATGTTACCTCCCATCATATTCTAGAAATCTCATCTTTGTATATGGTATGGAGAAAATTCTATATATATGATAAAAGGCTTGCAGGGCTATCAATTACTTTATAAAAGCGTTATTTTATAGAAATGTGAAAAGAGCACACAGAAAATGTGTACTCATAACAATCTATATTATTTTTAGGACCATAATATATCATCAAGGGCTTTATAAATATAACTGTACATACGGTAAAAGTGATACTTTGGATTGTATTTTTGTTTCCAGTTCATAATAATCACCTCTCATACAAATAGTTTAATTATATTATACAGTTGTTAATTCGAATGTTAAGAAAACTTAATGTAAATTAAGGTAATTTTAAATAAAATAGTTATTTTATAACCAAAAATAAAAGAACCCGTTTGTTATAAACGGATTCTTCACACAAGGTCTGCAAGAAATTCAAGGTGACTGGACGAGAGTACTCTATGGAACTCCTTGCAATAATAATGTATTCAAAGGAATCAAAAAGGTTAATGGAAATTAAACAAAATTCTTATTTGAATCGAAAAGAGCACCATTAGGGCGTATGGCACTCTTTGACCAAGAACTATATTGTGTATTTTTTTATAGTCCGTATAAGTATATGGAAGTTGAAAATGAAGAGTGAATACATTTGAAACAAAATTCTTATTGTATGAGCAAAAATAAAAGAACCTGTTTGTTATAAACGGATCCTTCCCACAAGGTGTGCAAGAAATTCAAGGTAACTGGACCAGAGCACTTATTGAATTTCTTGTGATAATACTGCATGCAAAGGAATTAATAAAGTTAAAGAAATTTAAACAAAATCCTTATTGTAAAGAAAAGAGATAGGATTCACAACCCCATCTCTTCCAACAGAGATAATTCCAGTTTTGCTTCTTCGCAATTTGGATTGATGCAGTAATGGATAAACGAATGTTCATCGTGTTGTATGAGAGGTTGATCACAAGATATACATGTATACGGTGAGAGCATTTTATATACCTCCTTACAGAATATGGATTAATTGTAGCGCAGTTTTAGTTGGTTAAGGAGTAAAACAAAATCGTTATTTAAATAAAAGAAACCCCGATTGTCTGCGGGGTTTCTAAGGGTAATCGTCAAGTAATGACGTACTCGAATAAACAACCATATCATGAATTTTTTGGTAAAAATACTGGTAAATGCGTCCAAATGGGGAAGGGCATCATTTTGAACAAAAACGCTATTTTATAACAAAGGGGAATAGGAAATGAAAATGTTAGATCTATGTTCGGGAATTGCAGGAATAAGCATGGCAGCGGATTGGGCTGGAATTGATACAGCAGCCTTTTGCGAAATAGAAGAGTTCAATCAAAAAGTACTTAGAAAGAACTATCCTAACATTCCTATTTTCCCGGATTTATATAAACTTACGAAACAATCATTACTAGATGGAGGTGTTGACGTTGATTCAATTGGAGTTATTTCCGAAGGATATCCCTGTCAGGGAGAAAGTATGGCAGGAAAGAGAAAAGGTGCAGAAGACGAAAGATGGTTATGGCCAGAAGTCTTCCGACTCATTAGAGAAATTGGACCCACTTGGTTTGTTGGAGAAAATGTTGCTGGACACGTCCCAATGGGCTTGGACACCGTGCTCTCTGACTTGGAAGAAGAAAACTACTCGACAAGGACGTTCGTATTACCGGCTGTCAGTGTCGGCGCGCCACATCAAAGATACCGGACATTTATTATTGGCCACTCCAACCACAAGTCAAAATTACAAGCCGATCCGAGAGTTGTGCCCTTCAGAAGCAAACGGCAGCCACGGGAAAACACTACCGGGATCGATCGGGGAACACTTTCCAGAACATATTGGGAAGGAAATCAACCCGCAATTTGTGGAATGGATGATGGGACTGCCACAAGATTGGACGAAGATAGATTGAGATTCTTAGGTAACGCAGTCGTACCTCAGCAGATCTATCCGATATTTGAAGCGATAGCAAAGATTGAAGGTTTATTATAAAAATTTCATTTTATGAAAAGGAAAATTGAATGTGAATCCTATAAAATAGTGCCCGCATTTATGGTGAATAAATAAAAGAATCCGTTTGTTATAAACGGATTCTTCCCACAAGGTGTGCAAGAAATTCAAGGTAACTGGACCAGAGCTACCTGTGGAATCCCTTGTGATTATACTGTATGCAAAGGAATTATAAAGGTGCATGAGAACAATAACAAATCCTTATTTCACAACAAATAAAAAGAAATCCTAGGGAACTAGGACCACAATTGAAGTATCATCTTTAAAGTGAAAGTAAAAAGAATGATATGAGGTTATTTAGACATAAAAAAAGAGCACATATATTGTGCTCTTAAACAAGAAAGGTAGATCCCTATGAGTGGAGAGTCTCCATACAATACTATATGCTTGTCCAATTAAAAGGTGAAAAGTATTTTTTGAAACTAGTAATAAATGAAAAGAGCGTCTTGGGAGAAAGACGCTCTATAGGTGAATTTACTGTAGAGAGTGTTTCGGTTTAGTATATGCAATTTATTTAGGAAATGTTTTTAATAAAAGTACTATTTAATAGAAAACATTTAACAGGACCCAATTAGGGGGACGGGTCCTGTTAATGGAACGATAGATCTTTATGGGATTACCAATATATTACCATAAAAGGTAATTCATTTCCATGTTCTAGGTGTTGAGAAAGCTTTTTGTAAATGCTTTATTTTACACAACAAAGCAGCTAGCGAAGTAGCTAACTGCTCAGTTGTACAATTTTAGAAGTTTCACTGGATACAGATATATGTTGTAACCAATAGTTACACCTATAGTTTAAACAGAATTCGAAAAAATATGCAGGAAAGAAAACTAAATTAAAACTTCATTCAGCACAACAAAGTAATTAACTAACTGGTTGTTGTATAAAAAAAATTACGCTTATAAGTAAAAATTGGCAGGTAATTGACTAAGTTACCTGCCACAGTCTGGAGGATAGTACTCCATTTTTAAAGAGTGTAGCTGTTGGAAGCTGACTTGCCGATAGTATGTGTAATGAAAAAAAGATTATTCGTAATATAAATAGAAAAAGAGCGCATTTTTATATGCACTCTTAGTAAGGCAGGTGAATGTCTCATGAGATATAAAAATCTGTAGATTGTAATCAGATTTTCACGAGTAAATTTTTAATATTGTATGCTTTTCTTGGAGTTATGGAGCCTGTCATTAAAGGAAAGAGGCAAAGTGCAATTTTAATACAAGCGAAAAAGAGCACACATAAAAGCATGCTCTTCGATAAGAAAGGTAGAACTCTATGAGCGGAGAGTCTACATAAAATAGTGTATGAGTGTTTCTTTTAAATGTGCAGAAAAAATCAATAAAATGTCAACGGAAAATCAACAAAAACTCCATATTAGTAAACAAATTAGAAAGGACCTGCTGTGGGAGAACAGGTCCTTTACAAAAATGCCTATGAGGAAAATCAATGTCACCAATATAGTATCAATAAAAGAGAAATTATTCCAGGTGATAAGTATTGAGAAATAAAAAATATTTGGCGCAACAAAGTGGTCAACTTTATTAGCTAACCACGTGTCACACAAAAGAAAATTAGGCCCTACAAGTAATAGCTGTGTAACTTAGAGTTACAGTTATAGTATAAGCGAAGTTGGAAATGTTATACGAAAGTTATTTTGGTAAAAATATTATTTTATAGAAATAAGAAAATTAAAAAAGAGCACCATGCATCAGTGCTCTTTAAGATCGGAGGTAACTCTTTAAGCGGAACGTCTAGGTTAGAAATATATGATGTGAAAAGGAAATAAGAACAATATTTTATTTTAAATTTAATACAAAAGAGCAGCTAGCAAAAGCTAACTACTCTCCTAAAGAAAATTTAAGAAGGAAGTTCAAAGATTAAGTGTATTTATAATATGGACAAGTTTTGAGAATTTATTCAAGAGGGAGGACTTTTATGATGAAAAATACATTAGGTGATAATAACCACTTCTTTTATAAAAATATAATTTTATTAGTAGAAATTTTTAAAAGGGCCTGTTGCGAGGGTAGGCCCTTTTGAGAAAAAATTAATAGTAAAGTTTACGTTGAGGTCACTTATATAATACAAAATGAAACTTATTAATTCTATACGTTGAATGTTGAGAAAGAATTTTATGGGAAAAGGAGCAGCTAGCAAAAGCTACCTGCTCAATACAGAGAAGAGAGACTGGGACGGATTAAAAGAGTTCTGGCGTATAGCCTGTGTATAGTATTTGTTTAATATTTAGAAATATTCGGTTGTATCAAAATAAAAAAGAGCACCTTCGAACAGTGCTCTTTCTCGGAGTATATAGTCAAATGAGCCCAAAAATGAAGGTGTATAAAAATGTTCAATACAAAGTATGTAGTACTATATAAAATCGTGCTAAAAAAAAGAGCAGTTAACTTTTTACTAGCTGCTCCACTTAGATATGCATCTCTGGATATAATTACAGTATGAAAGAAATATTGATTTTTATTCAGGGAAGAAAAAGAAAATGAATAAATTTAGGCTGTTCCAACTTGATTTTGGTCTGCAACATCAGCATCAAATGTGTTTGTCGCGCTAACACCGTTAAACGTATTCACGACAAATCCAACATTAGAAGAGCCAGAACCGTTATAAGCTTTCGTATTTTCTTTCGGTGATACGTTGTAAAAATCCCCTAAATTGAAAGCGCCATTACTGTTTTGAACGACGAGATTTCCAACAATAGAAGGCATAGTACGCACCTGCTTTTCTAGAAAGTATTTAAATTAGCATATGGTGTATTCGTCTAGAGGTTCATTTGGATTTAAGATTTCGAAGTTATTACTTGGAACGGTCTTAATGAAATAATCCTTTTGTGAGGTAATAAAATTATAAAATAGGTACAATTCACGTTTCGATTATTTTTGAATGTAATGGGGTATCAAAAGGAGTAAAACGCTCAAAAATGGAAATGAGAGATGTTTGTATGAAAGGGATGAGGAAAATGGCAAATGAAAAGAAAAAGAAAGTAAGAAAAGCTATTGCTCGCCGTGCGACAGCTGTTGAGAAACACCAAGTTAACAAAGCTTGGAGAAATATCTTTGTTCAGGCTGGCATCATTAAATAAACGAAAAATAAATATCGTCCGGCTAGAAAACTAGAGGACACCAATTCATTAAAGCAGCCATTAAAGCTGTTTTAGGAATAGGTGTCCTCTTTATTTTGAAAAAGGAGATGGGGAAATGAAGGTGTTAAAGGATCAGCTACGTGAGTGGAAAAAGCAATCAAAACCAGCAAAGAAGAAAAACAAGAGAAAAAGAAAAGAGAAATTTAGGACTCGTGAAATTGAGGATTTAATGGGGATGCATAGACCTTGTTATGAACGAAGACGTGGAGCAATAAGACAAAAGTAATCTAAAAATAAAAAGGAGTGGTCTTACATGATTAAACAATTATCTTTCTTACCAAAAATCGATAGAACAGCGACACAAGAGGAATTAGAAGGTGTGTTGGAAAGTGTACGTATACATAGGCAATTTGGGATGATGCGTAAGGAAATGAAAGTCACTCCTTCTTATAAAATGCGTGAGCACGGTCCTACACATACTGTTGGTAAGCCATTAGAAGATGTTGCTACAGCAAATATTCAACAAAGTAAACGAGAAGAGTGGCTTGAAAGAATGTCAGTACGTATTGATCAGTTTTTGAATCGATTAGGAAACGGACGCGCAGGAAGTATTCAGAGAGATATTATTTATAAACGGTATTTAGAAGAAGAGGACGTATGTGATTATATGGTTTATAACGAAATAGGAATGTCGGAGCGCACTTATCGACGTTGGAAGTCTAAAGCATTTTATAAACTTGCTTTTGCGCTTGGATTAGAAGTTTACGAGGCAGAAGAAACTGGAGGTAATGAATAATGAATTTCGTTCAGCCAATACGTGATCTAGATCAAATACAGCAGCTTAAAGAGTATTTGAGGGGAAAGAGCCAACGTAATTATATTTTGTTTGTAATAGGAATCAATACTGGGTTACGTATTAGTGATATTTTGAAACTGAAGATTGGAGATTTAAAGGGAAGCCACATTTCTATGCGTGAAATGAAGACAGGTAAGCAGAAACGTATTCAGATTACTGCAGCATTAAGAAGAGAATTAAAGTGGTACATTGAAAATATGAAAGACCATGAGTATCTAATTAAGAGCAGGCAAGGAAATAATCGACCAATAGGAAGAAGTATGGCGTATAAAATACTTAGCAGTACAGCGGCTGAGTTTGGTTTAGATGAGATTGGAACACATACACTACGTAAGACATTCGGATATCATATGTACATGCAGACTAAGAATATAGCTTTGTTAATGGAGATATTCAATCATTCAAGTGAACGAGTAACTTTAAGATATATTGGCGTAAATCAAGATGCAATGGATAAAGCAATGACTAGGTTTAAAATCTAATTATTGTTTTTTGTTTATAGTCATGCACATGTATCTTCTAAAAGATACATGTGCATGACTATTTAAATAGTAAGTGAGTGGTGTTGGGAGTTCAAAAAATGTAATATCTATCATTGTAAAATTTGCAATTTTGAAGAGGTTCTTTCTAAAAAATAAGATTAAATTAATGTGTTTTTGATGTAGGTAAGATATATTTAATAATGACCTAATTAAGGCTAGCCTGATAGTTCGTCGTATAAATAGGAGGAGAATAAAATGAAAATCAACTTACCACATGCTGAATTAACTGCCTTACCTTGCCTAAACATATCTCTAAATGAAATTACAAATATAAATCTATTCGATAATAATTTCACAAAAATCCCAACAGAGATCTATGAAATGAAGAGTCTAGAGGTGTTAAATATTTCTGCTAATGGGATTAGGGAAATTCCTGGTAGTATAAAAAAATTAAAAGAACTTAGAATGGTGGACTTAGGACATAATCAGATTGAAACGATTCCATCAGAAATAGAACACCTTGTAAATCTAGAAGATTATTTATATCTTCACAATAATAAACTTGAAACAGTTCCACCAGAAATTAAGAGTCTTAAAAAAATAAAATATTTAAATCTGAGTGATAATAAATTGACGGAATTACCAAAAGAAATTGGTGGATTAACTAACCTGATAGAGTTACGAATAATGAATAACCAACTTCAAAAGATACCTGAGAGCTTTAGCATGTTAACTAATATTAGAGAACTTCACCTGAAAAATAATCAATTTAGTACTCTACCTGAAGTGTTTGGAGAGTTAGCATTATTAAGAGTTTTGGATTTGGAAGATAATAATTTAAAAAAAGTTCCTAATGCACTCAACAAATGTAAGAAATTACGACGTTTGAACTTGAGGAATAATCAATTGACTACGTTGCCAAATGGAATAGGAGAACTAGCGAATTTATTAGAATTAGATTTAAGAAGTAATAAACTGAAAGAATTACCGGATTCATTATTGGAAATAGAAGGATTAGAGCGTTTAGATTTAAGATGGAATCATGAGTTAAGAATACCTGGCTGGCTAGGAGAGTTAGAAGAAAAAGGCTGTATTGTTTATTTGTAGATTAATTTTTACTAATATATTTATGCGTTAGTTAAAACAAGGAATAAAAAGGTGATTTCTTATAGGATAATATAAGAGGATTATATTTTGATACAGAAAAGTTTTGAGAGTATAATTACTATCATTGTCTATTTTTTGTTTGTTTTGTTTATGATGATTATGAAGGTTTGCATTTATAAAAAGGACACCCATTTAAGGTGTTCTTTTTTAGTTGCTAATGAGATTTAAAGTAGTAGACAAGAGGAATGAAAGGGATATTAATTTATAATTACTCATTATTATTGTATTGTGTAACTCAAAAGTGGAAGGGCTATGAAGCTATGAATATCAAGGGCTATAGCATTTGACTTAGTTACACAAAATATAAGATATGGGTAACTGATAAAATATACTACGTTATTATGATAAAATTAATAAGGGATGTAAAATATAAATACAGAACACTATTAGTTATATGTGTTTAAGAGATAGGAGAGAATTTTACGATGCGTGCTGTAACTGGTAATCATATAATTTTTAACGAGTGTATTGAGGCGTTTCGTCCGGAAAAATTACCTATAAAAATTGAAGAAAAACAACTGGTGGGTTATTTACTATTAGATTTTAGATTAAACCAAGAATTAGATTTCGAACATTTTACAATTAAACCATCAATAGAAGTTTATCATAAGGGGGCGTATTCTAGCTTTGTAGCACCTGTAGTTTTAAAAAGAACTCACGAATTTTATTCACCTCATTTGTTCATCACTGCTCTTAGTGCTATCACTTCATTTATATTTGGAAGACCTGTAAAAGCTCCTCGCGATGGATATTTAATAGGAGAAAAGGAGCTAGATGAGAATTCACTATATGAAATAGCTATACAGTATCCAATTTTAACAGCAGGGCCAGGGTGTCATAGTACGAGAATACATAAAGATGAATTAAGTGAATTATATAATGAACTTAAGAAAGTAATAGCATTTCTATATGATGCTCCATTCGAAGTTTATAAAAAATTTATGCGGTCTATTAGATTAGTTCATTTAGCGTTTTTGAATCAAAGAGAGGATTTTGCTTTAGGGTATTACCTATTAGTTTCTGCAATAGAGCCATTTCTAGAAAAAGCAATTAAGGATAAAGAGGTAATATCTAAGCATCCATTAGTTGAAGAGTGGAAAAGTATTGCAGAAACTAATGAAAGTGTTAAAGAATTATTTGAAGAGTATAGAAGGGCATCTTCAATGAATAAATATATAAGAAAACGTTTTGTAGAATTTATTATGAAATACTGTCCGCCTAGTCAGTGGGACAAATTAAAGCATCCATTTGAAGAAATATCTTTACAGGGTGCTGAGCTAACTGGAGAAAAAAATGATTGGATAACTAAGAAACAATGGAATGAAATTTATCCAGAAGATCTTACCGAGGAAGAAATAAGGGATATTTTATCAGATGCATATAAACATAGGTCACAATTTACTCATCAAGGGAAAAATCCTCCTCACAAAAATCCTAATAGTTTCAATCGCTTTTTTGAAAAGGAGATAATTATCAAAGAGGATATCCCTTTTGATAGATATGAATTAATTTTACCTAATTTTCGACTAATGGGCTTTATAGTTAAAAATTCAATTTTGAATTATCTTTATAAACAATCCAACTAAATAATATTTGAAATAAGTGGCAGAGTCATGACCGCTTTTTGGCAGTAAATGTGCCGGTTGTTTTGGAATCAACGTGATATATTTGTATTGTGAGTAGTGGCGGAAAACACAACTCATAATGTTCCTTTATAATTTATATGTTGTCTAAACGGTTTCATAATGATGGCACATAAAATCCGAAACCAGCAGATGGTAACGATTGAAGGATACCGTTATTAAGGAGAGCTTCCGCTCTTCTTCCAGTTACTTCATATTTTCCGAACTGATGAATGTAACAGCATTAAGTAGTTGGAAGAAGAATGAAACCTCATTTACCGTATTTATAGTAATAGCATAAGAAATTGAACAAAAAAGCAACTAAGATTAGTTGCTCTTTTGTTCTTTAATTCTCTGTTTATAAATTATATGTGGAATTATTTCACTATTAACGGTAGGGTCATTATTTGCAGCATACTGATGAAAATCTTTTTGCACCTGTATAATTTCTTCATTACTTTTATTTTTTAATACCATTTGACTTATTTTATATTTTACAAGTCCAATAGCGGCTTCATTTAAGTGATGAGAGTTTATGAAGATAGGTAAGTAACTTTCTGGTTCTGGTATACAGTCTTGAACTTCAAATTCATTATTAAAATGATTATATACCGTATATAGAGGTCTTGCGTTTGTACAATCACCAAACACCATACAATAGCTGTGTTCAAATTGGCTAGCTTGTTCATTGATTAAATTTTTAACGTAATCTTTTTCTGCGTTTACGCCCTTGAAATGCTCAAAAAGTACTCGTGCAACAGTTTCAGAACCACCAACAGCAATAAAGAAATTATCAGTAGCATAGAATTTTTGAAAACCCGTTCCGACTATGTTTCCGTCAATCCCGGTTTTTTGCCCGTCAGAAATAATGGAAACAATGTCTTTGGTTTCGACAATGGTTATTAAACTCATATTATATAGCTCCTTCCATGTTTGTATACTATTATAGCAAAAAAAATAGATGTTTCGATATTAAAGCATCCCTTAGGGAGTGCTTTTTATTATATAAAATTTACATAGGTGGTGTAGAGATGACTCTAACGTTGCATAATGGAGATTTAAATAAATTGGCAAGAGATACTTCTCAGGACAGTATCAATTTTATGGTGGGTGAACAAAAGATTATATCTTTGGAAAGCACTGGAGATATCTATGTTAAAGGTAAGCTTGTTGAAAACGATAAAGAAGTTGTAGATGGTATGAGAGAGTTATTAATGTTATCTAGGTAAAGAAAAGCGCAAACGTGTTGCATTTGAAAAGGATGGTGTTAAGTAAATGATTACTGAAATTAGAAAAACAATATCAGGTACAGAGTATTGGGATAATGAAAAGAAGAAGAGTCTATTTGTTCAGAATGGTGAAGAACCAGGATTCGAAGTAAATGTTAATCCTGAGAGTATGATCATTAAGCATGTTGACAATAAAATAGTTGATGTAGAAGTAATTGATACAAAGACTGGAATTAACCTGGATAATATGAACGCTGAACAGTTACTATCCTTTGCTAAAGATAATGGCATCGATGTACCAGGCAAGTTAAAGAAAGAAGAATCCATTCGTAACTATGTCGTTGAGCAATTAACGAATGATACTAAATGAAATACTGTGACTTTAACGGCTGCCGTAACAAAATAAACAAAGGACGTTACTGTGAAGAACATAAGCGTAATAAACCAAGGAAGAAGAAAGATAAAAAGAACATCTATCATCACGATAACAAATCTTTTTATAACTCAGATCCATGGAGGTATGTTAGATCAAAGGTATATGAAAGAGAGAAAGGGTGTTGTCAACGATGTGGACAGTTCGTCTTTGGGAGGCGTGCTCATGTTCATCACGTAATACCAATTAAAGAAGATTCAACTCTTAAATTAGAAGAGAATAATTTAAAGTTACTTTGTCCAATATGCCACATAATTGAAGAGAATGAAGATAAACAGGAAAAAGTATTTCCAAGTTATTTTGAAAGCCCCCCTATCAAAAAATAAAATTTACCCTCTGGGGAGGATAGGTAGCGTAGGGGGCATATCAATAGTTGCACTATTTTAAAAAAATGAAGGGGGTGTGAAAATGGCTCGAATGTCAAAGAAGAAAAAGTTGGAAATGCTAGATGTTGCAAGGGATGAAGAACGAAATAGAATCATAAAATTATTGACTGAAGATGACAATTTCACACCTTCCTTAGAACCATTAATTGATAATTATTTAGATGCTTTTATTATTTATAAAACGATGTTTGAAGAATGGAAAGCCGATGGTTTTGCTCCTACAAAAACGCA
>NZ_JXIS01000063.1:0-61716 GCF_000836715.1 Bacillus sp. L_1B0_5
GGTGTCCCGTTTTCAGGGTTCACTTCACTTCAGATTTCCCCGGTGTTTTTTCTTAACCAATGGCATGTAATACAAACATAGCTAAGAATAAGCATGTAATGATATACATAGATGGTGCGACTTCTTTACGCTTTCCAAGAGCAACTTTTAAGATAGGATAAGCAATAAATCCGAACGCAATGCCATCAGCGATACTATATGTGAGCGGGATCATGACGATAATTAAGAACGCTGGAAATCCTTCTGAAAAATCGTTCAGAGGAATTTGCTGAATGCTTGTAATCATCAGGCCGCCAATAATAATTAAGATTGGTGCAATGGCACTATCAGGAATTAGTTTGACAAACGGAAGTGCAAACAATGATGCAAAGAATAACAACCCTGTAACGATAGACGTCAGACCTGTCTTTCCGCCTGCAGTAATACCTGCGGCACTCTCTACTGTTGATACGGTAGGGCTTGTGCCAAATAGACCACATGTCATTGCTGAAATTGCATTGGCTTGGTAAGCACGTGGGAATTTACGGTCATCTTCTAATAAACCGTGTAGAAGTCCCATGTTCTCAAAAATAAGCACCATGCTTAAGGAGAATGTTGCAATCCAAAACGGTAAGGAAGAAAGTTTGCCAAATGACATAGCTCCAAACACATCGCCGTAATTAGCGAATGAGAATGAACTATTTCCGATTTGACTTGTATCAACAAGGCCAAATAGCCATGCAATACCAGTTCCTATTGCAATCGTCCATAAAAAGTTTCCACGTACGTTACGAATAAATAGTACAAGTGCAACGATAAGAGTAAGCACGGTCGCAAGAACGACAGGGTTACTTAATTTACCCATTGCAACAGCAGTATTTGGGTTCGAAACGACTAAACCACCTTTTTGCAATCCGATAAACGCTAAAAATAATCCGATGCCGACAGTAATCGCTTCCTTTAATGACTTTGGAATTGATACTGATAGCACGCGAGCGATTGGTGTAAAAGCGGCAATTGCAAAAATAATACCAGAGATAAAGACAGCAGCCAATGCTTCTTGCCAAGTTAGTCCAAGCGTATGCACAGCTGTGTACGTGAAGAATGCATTTACACCCATACCAGGGACAAGAATAGCAGGTGCATTTGCCCAAAATGCCATGAGTAGACATCCGACAAATGAACTGAAAACAGTTGCTAAAATTCCAGCTTCAAGAGGAATGCCAGCATCGGATAAAATTGACGCATTTACAATCATAATATATACAATCGTGAAAAATGACGTAACTCCAGCTAAAACTTCTTGTTTTGGTGATGTTTCGTGTAAACCTAATTTAAATGTTCTTTCAAGTATTCCTTTCATGTTAAACCTTCTTTTTCATATCCCTCTCCCACCCGTGATATCTCTTTCGTAAGAGCTCACCGTCCTTTATTATATCAGAACATCATGTTTTTACAACAAGGAAAATGATAACGTTTACTTATAAATGAAATTATTTATAAATACGTAAAAATTGCCCGTATTGTTGAAATGATTTCTAATTCTCCTGATTGAATGGGCGGGGCTGCTTGCGCATGTAAAGTAGCATAAGACGTAACCTCCCTTGGTAATTGGGCAGATTCTTCAACGAATGAGAGGGGAACGGGATTAATATTTAAATTATATGTACTCGCAATAGCACGAGCTTTTTCTACTGCCTGGTGCAGAGCTTGAATGAGAGCTTGCTCATAATATTTATTTGGATGAGATACTCGGAAACGTAAACCTTTTGCTACATTTGCGCCATTTGAAACGGCTATATCATATACTTCCCCAGCTTTTTGTACATTTAAAACGGTAATTTCATACAAATGCTCTACACGGTATCCTTGCAGCAATGCTTTATCATTTACATATTCGTATTGAGGAGTAATTGTATAAGAAATCGTCTCTATATCTTTATCGGCAATACCAAGCTGTTTAAGTGCATCCAGCAATTGTTTGGATTGCACTGCATTTTCTTCTTGAGCCTGTTTTACATTTTTATCATCTGTTCGAATGCCGAGTGTTAATATAACAACATTCGGTTTTGCTTTTACAACACCTTCTCCTTGTACAGTAATAGTAGCTTCTTTACCAGTATTAGCAGTGCGTACGTTGTGTAAATAAGGATTCATTCCACCCTGCATTTTCCATCACCATCCTTTTTATATGTATATGTGTGAACAAAAAAGAAATTTATATGAAAAAAGTTACATAAATGAGAATGTTGAGGAAAGAAAGCATATACAACATAGGTATTTATAGATTATAATATGTGTAAATATGATAAAAAAGGGACGAGGCTATTGAACGAAAAAAGAGAAACGCTGATTTTAGATTTATCTGCATCATTTCGAAAAATGATACGTTTATTACAAAATGATATTAATACACGTTTTGCAGAACATATGCCATATAATGAATTTTCTGTATTACGTGCGTTATTTTTAAACAGTCCACAGATGGCTTCGCAAATTGCGAGTGAAGTAAACGTAACCTCCAGTCATATTACAGCTGTTACAGATCGTCTCGTACGAAAAGGATTAGTAGAAAGAAAACGTTCTAATTCAGATCGTCGAATCGTGTACTTAGAAATTACAGAGCACGGAAGAGAAGTAACTGAAAAACTTGAAGCTGTGCGTAAAGAATATTATAAAGAGAGATTTAAAGGTTGGAGCGACCAAGAAATAGAAATGGTCTTAGAACTATTTGGCCGCGTATTATAATAAATGAGGATAGGAAGCGAAAGCACTCCTATCCTTTTTCTTTTGAATAAAAATATTTTGAAACTCCGATACTTTAATTAAAAGATCGGAGGAAAGATTATGAAATATATTGCTGCACTTACCATTTTATTTGGTAGTTTTTTCTGTTTTCAAACATTCACGTACGCAGATACGCCTATCCAAGTGGTGCGAAAAGAAGTGAAGTACATTGAAACTGATAATACAGTTTTATATTCGAAATTATGGGTTCGTTCTATGCAAAACGCAGTGTTATTCCACCATAGCGATAATACTCGTAATCGGGACACATTACGTAATGTAACAAGTTCATCGCTTGTTAAAGCGAAGCAACTATCTTTTCAGAAAGCAGCACTTTATATACCGAGACTATCGCAATACGTATCAAAAATAGGGAAAGAAAACATTCAAGTGTACTACATTGCGATTCACTATAATGTGAAAAAAGAAAATGCATATCAATTAGATGGCATGAACTATTTTCTACAAGTATTCGTAAAAGAGCGTGGGGAATGGAAAATTGCCGAAAGTGTAGTTGCACCGACAGAGCAAATTGTGCAAAATGGTGATGGATTTGGGATGAAAGAAGAGATGGTGTATGGGGATAGGAGAGAGAATGTAAAATAACCTCCTCTTTAAGAGGAGGTTATTTCGTAGGAAGTAAAAATTTTTTATTTATCAAATAGTGAAGTATTATATAGCTAAATAGTCCTATTATTATGAACCCAGCGTAATAACTTAATAGTGGATCACTTTTCCCACCTGTTATCCGGCCTCCTAATAGAGCAAAACATATTGTAACACATGGTATAAATAAACCATTTAGTTTAGTGAATAATAATATTTTACCGTTATTTTCATTTGGGGTCCGATCATATAAAAATACTCCTAATGGTAAAAGGATGAGAATATATAGAATCGGAGTGATAAGCTTCCAGATAGGCTGAAATTGATGGTGCTCCTTAACCGATTCTTTTAAATTATTTATGTCTACTTCCTTTATTTTTGGATTAAATGCATAAGATATATAAGTATTATTAGTAGGTACAAAAACTTCAACGTTCTCTATATATGATGTATAATTCACTTTCTTAAGGAAAAATTCAGTTGTAGATACATTTGTGTGAATCCAAGCAAAATGAAACAGTAACATGCCTATTCCAGATGGTAATATAATGAAAATTAAGCTTAATATACTATGCGAAATGACATTTCCAGCAATTGTTCCGATAAAGATAGCTATTGTAAAAATTGCCATCCATGTAATGGTAACATAACATAATAATGTACCCATTGGCCCAAAAGATTGGTGTTGGTTAAAAAGATTAATTTTTAGGATGAAATACAATAAGACGGCATTAATACCTATTATGAATATAATTGCGGTTGTCCCAAACAGCCACTTAGAAAGAAAAAGCTCTTTTCTTGTGAATGGCATTGCAAATAACAGATAGTCTGTTTGATTATGTCTTTCCCAACTGATTAATGAACAGGCAAGTAATATGAAGATTGGAATGAAGGGGATAATAAGAGTATCCCCATTTAAACTATAAAAGAAATAGCCATCTTCGTTTGGTTGAACCTGTAAATCCCTAAAATAGTTAATAGGTAAAAACCAAAAACTACTACAAGCAAAGAGTAAAAGAATGTACTTACTTTGCTTGTAATGATGGATCCATAAAGCTTTATGAAACATGTAATCCCTCCAGTACAAAATTGTGATAATGATGAGTTTATTTAGCGTTCCAAGAGAACTTCCATTTCAATAGTTTGGATAGAAGAAAATAGCTCATTGTGCTTGCGCCAAAAAATCCAATGTAAAAATTAAGTAATGATTTATCTCCCCTTAAGACTAAACCAGCAACGATTCCTATAAAGAAAACAACAAGGCCTATAACTATTTTTTGTAACTTCGGATAAAGTAAGAAGCTACCGTTTCGCTCATTGACTGAACGAACATATAAATACATACCCAAGGGTAATAAAATAATGGTATGTATAATAGGCGCGATCAATAATTTTGCTGAAGGGATTTTTGTAAAGTTTGGTTCGTTATGACGCACGCCATCAGGATCGGTATAGGCACTTTGTGGATTATAATCAAATCTAATACGAAAATCTTCTGCTGGACCAGAAATACGGATGTTTTCCAAAAAACGGTGCATAATTCCATTGTTTTCATGAAAATCTATATTTGAGTGAATAGCCATGACTCCTGAGATAAGAGATGGAAGTAACAATGGGAACATGAATATAGCTGCAGTGAGAAGTCCCTGCGAGATAATATTTCCAGTGATTGTTCCTATACATAAGGCAAGTGTATAAATAGCAATTAATACAATTAACAGATATATATAATAAGAATGGAATGGAGAAAATACTTGGTATTTATTATGAACAGTCATATTTTTCATAATAGCAAATAGCCCCCAGTTTATACTGACAACTGCTACAATGTTACAAATGCCAAACAACCATTTTGTCATAAAAAGATGTGAACGTTTAAAAGGCATAGACCAAAGAAAATCAATGGAACTACTTTGTCTTTCCCAACCGATCAAAGTGCAGGCGAGAATAATAAGTGCACCACCTTGAAACATGACAGGATCCATAAGTGATAAATCAAAATGGTAATAATATACATGGTTTTCTTCTTTCGGCATGTTTAGAAGGTGTTGTTGTTGAATTGATGTCATATAATATTTGCATGATAAATTGTAGAAGCTGATGAACCAAAATAACCAGACCATATATTTACTTTGTTGATAAGTCCTTAGCCATAATGCTTTTTGAAACATAGGATCTCTCCTTTAAAAGGCTTTATAATTTGTAAGGCGTTTTAGTAAGAAATAAGCGATGATTCCAGCAAAACACATACCGGTATACTGATTAAATAAGAAATTAAATAGAGGTAATCTATAGCTACCTAGTAATGCAAAATAAATTGTCGCTATCCATATCCATATTCGTAAATGCTTTAGTGAAATAAATATCTTTTGACTGTTTTCTAGTGGTGACCGCGTATATAAATATGTGCCAATTAATAAATAGAAAATTGTATAAAAAATAGGAACTAGCATTGATTTAGCCGAATAATAACTATGGAACTCTGGTCCTTTTAGAAGCGATGAATCGGGTGCTTCCGTATCTTTTTCCTGATTATAGTAGTAATTAATAGAAAAGTAATTTATCGGTGCAGCGATATTTGTTTTTCTATTAATTTCCGATAGGCTTACATATAAGTTTCGGTCTTTTTGATATGTAATATCTAGAGAATTAATTGTGAAATTGTATAGTAATGAAATAAATGTAAGACCCATTAGTAACCAAGGAATACAAAAAACGACTTGTGAAACGATCCCTCCAGTAAAAGTACCGATACATAAAGCAGCTGTATATACAGCGACATATGAAACGATTGCATACAGAAAGTATCGATGAAATGGTCCAAATGATTGATAATCAAAATGAATTGTAGTTCTATAAATAAAATACATAAAAAACCAATTTAAAAGAAATGAGCATACAATACAGAACGAACCAAAAACCCATTTAGATAAGAAAATATCTTTTCGCTTAAAAGGCATTCCCATAAGTAAAGTAATAGATTGATTGCTACGTTCCCATCCCAATAATAGACATGCTAAAGAAATAATAAGAATAGTTAACCAAAGGCTATTATCATTTGACCAAAATGTGTAACTATAATCGAATCTTCCTTTTTCTTTTAAGGTATAATACTTAGCTAGTTGTAGTTGAGCATCTCTATAGTATTTGAAGGATAAATAATAAAGTGTACTAAAGAAAAACATTAAAGCAGCATATTTCCCGCGCTTCCAATTCCACATCCACAACGCTTTATGAAACATACCCATCCTCCTCCAGTGTCGTAACAAAGACATCTTCAAGTGACATTGTTAATTCTTCAATGAGTATAGGTTGCTCTTTATAAAACTTCTCCAGTGTTGTAGCTACATTTCCCTCAATTAAGATTGTATATACTTTTCCTGTTTGATTTAATATTTTAATATTGCTTAAGTTTTCTAGTTTTTGAGGTAATGATCGTTCATAAGCAACTTGGATTTTAGCAAATTGTGATTTTGCATCGTCTAGCGATGTAATAGAAGATACAGTATGTCCTTTTAACATAATGATTGTATCTGCAATTTGTTCAACTTCATCTAAATGATGGGTAGATATGAAAATGGTAATCTCTTTTTCTGCAACTTCTCCAACGAGAAACTGTAAAATCTGTCTTTTAACGATAGGATCAAGTCCATTTGTCGGTTCATCTAAAATAATATATTCTGCCTGTGCAGCAACAGCTAAAATGATGGCAAGCAGTGCCTTCATTCCTTTTGAATAACTACGAATTCGTTTGTTTGGTAAGTTAAAACGTTCTAGTAGTTCGTAGAAATATGGTTCATCAAATGCGGTATAAACTGCTTTATAAAACTTCACGATTTCTTTTACTGTATAACCGTTCAGTATGTTAGTAGAATCCGGAACATATACGATTTTTTGTTTCGTTTCAGGATTTTTATGGATGTCGATATCCTCATATGTAACAGTTCCCTCGTCTGGGTCTAAAATGCCGACCATCGTTCGTAATAAAGTTGTTTTTCCCGCGCCGTTTCTTCCAAGTAATCCGATGATACTCCCTCTTTGCAATGTGAAAGAAACATCGTCTAAAATCGTTTGATTATCAATTGTTTTCTTCAGGCTTGTCACTTTCAGCATCTGTATTTCCTCCAATCTCTTTATAGTATGAATCTATCCAATCATGAATTTTATCTTTTGTAACACCAAGATAAGAGGCTTCTAATAGTAATTGATGAAATTGCTTTTCAACCATAGCGATTTTCCTTTCGTCTAATGTTGGGGTAATCGATTGGGATACAAATGTTCCTTTTCCTCGTAACGTTTCAATAATTCCTTGTCTCTCTAACTCTTGATACGCTTTACTCACTGTATTTGGATTTATAACGAGTAAAGAAGCGAGTTCGCGTACAGAAGGAAGTTTATCACTTGGAGCCAACATGTTTTTCAATACGAGTTCTTTTATATTTTGAACAATTTGTTCCCATATCGGAGTGTTGCTTCTTGGATCAAGTTGAATATGCAAGAGCAATGTCTCCTTCCTCATATGTATTAAGTGTACTACTGTATGTAATACACTTAATACAATATAGGGGGAGAATGTGTTTGTCAACTGAAAATGTTAGAAAAATTTGGTATTAAAAAAAGATAAATTGGAAAAAATAGGTCTGATATAGAATGGAGGGTTAGTCATGAAGCGAGTTTTTGGAATACTTGTTTGTTTCATGTTATTGCTTTCTGGAACTTCAGTGAGTTTTGCGCAATCTGAGAAAACGAAGCAGGAGAAAACAGAAGAAACAACGCCGAAGTTAGCGGAACAAGCGTCGTCAGCAATCGTAATTGAGCAAGATACAGGTAAAGTTTTATTTGATAAAAACCCAAATGAAAAATTACCACCTGCTAGTATGACAAAGATTATGACAATGCTTTTAATTATGGAACAAGTTGAAAAAGGAAAATTAAAACTGACCGATAAAGTTAGAGCGAGCGAACATGCAGCTTCAATGGGTGGATCGCAAATCTTTTTAGAACCTGGGGAAGAGATGACTGTAAATGAGATGTTAAAGGGTATTGCAATTGCATCTGGAAATGACGCATCTGTTGCAGTAGCCGAGCACATCGCAGGTTCAGAAGAAGGATTTGTAAATATGATGAACAAAAAGGCGAAAGATTTAGGGCTGAAAAATACACATTTTCAAAATCCAACAGGTCTTCCGGCCAAAGACCATTATTCGACAGCAAATGATATGGCTATAATGGCGAGAGAATTGATGAAGTATCCACTTATTCGTAAATACACAGGTAAGTACGAAGATTATTTACGTGAAGATACGGATAAAAAGTTTTGGCTCGTTAATACGAATAAACTAGTACGTTTTTATCCTGGCGTAGATGGAGTAAAAACAGGTTTTACGACAGAAGCGAAATATTGTTTAACAGCATCGGCTGAAAAAAATGGTATGCGTGTCATTTCAGTTGTCATGGGAGCACCAACATCAAAAGAACGGAACAACCAAGTGACAAAGCTTCTTGACTATGCATTTGGACAATATATGACAAAGAAATTGTATACGCGCGGCGAAAAAATTAAGACAGTTCAAGTAGGAAAAGGGAAAAAAGAAAAAGTAGATTTAGTTGCGTCAGATAATGTTTCTCTTCTTATGAAGAAGGGCGAGAATATGGACAAGGTAAAACAAGAAGTAATTGCTGAAAAGAAAGTAAAAGCACCGATTAAAAAAGGTGACGCGCTTGGCACCCTTGTTATAAAAAAAGATAAAGATGTTTTATTAAAACAAACAATTATAGCAAAAGAAGATGTTGCTGCAGCGAGCTGGTGGGAGTTATTTAAAAGAAGTTTTGGGATATTTTCAACATCAAAATAGCGGCAAATATTTTGCCGCTTTTCTATTCGTATGTAAGTGAATAATGCTGAAAGGTTTCACTTTATGACGAAATAGTTCTTCTTTTGTCAGCAGGAAGGATTCTTATTTTATATCACGAAAATCTTTATGTATGTGAATAAGTAAAGTTTGAGCATAAGGAGGAAATCGTGTGAGTCTTTCCATGCAATTAGAAGTAAAACGTGACGTCCTATGTGTGAGACTAGAGGGTGAATTAGATCATCATACGGCTGAAGAGTTGCGAACGAAAGTAACAGATATGATTGAGACACATGGTGTTCATCATATTGTTTTGAGCCTAGAGAACTTATCGTTTATGGATAGTTCTGGTCTAGGTGTTATATTAGGCCGATATAAACACGTAAAGGGATTAGGTGGAGAAATGGTTGTTTGTGCAATTTCACCGCCTGTTAAGCGTTTATTTGAAATGTCGGGCTTATTCAAAATCGTTCGCTTAGAAGAAAGTGAAGCGCACGCGCTCGCGACGTTGGGGGTGGCATAGATGAGAAATGAAATGAACCTTCAATTTTCAGCATTAAGTCAAAATGAATCATTCGCTCGCGTTACAGTGGCGGCTTTCATTGCACAACTAGATCCAACGATGGAAGAATTAACGGAGATTAAAACAGTTGTGTCAGAAGCGGTTACAAATGCAATTATTCATGGATACGAAGGAAATGCAGAAGGTATTGTTTATATTTCTGTAATTTTGGAAGAAGCAATGGTGAAACTCACGATTCGAGATGAAGGGATTGGAATCTTTAACTTAGATGAAGCGAGACAACCCCTTTTTACAACTAAACCTGAATTAGAGCGTTCCGGAATGGGATTTACTATCATGGAAAATTTTATGGATGAAGTAGAAGTTATTTCAAACGAATCTTTCGGGACAACAATCCATTTGACAAAATACTTATCAAATAGTAACGCTCTATGCAATTAAGGAGAATAGCCTATGGACATAGAGGTCAAAAATGAGAAGAAGAAACCTCAGTTAAAGGACCACGAGCTAAAAGCGTTAATTCAAAAAAGTCAAGATGGAGATCAACAAGCGAGAGATACAATCGTTCAAAGTAATATGCGCCTCGTTTGGTCGGTTGTACAGCGGTTTCTTAATCGAGGATACGAACCAGACGACCTATTTCAAATTGGATGTATTGGGCTCTTGAAATCGGTAGATAAATTTGATTTATCTTTCGACGTGAAATTTTCAACATATGCAGTTCCAATGATTATTGGTGAAATACAACGTTTCTTACGCGATGATGGATCAGTGAAAGTTAGTAGGTCTTTAAAAGAAACAGGAAACAAAATTCGAAAGATGAGAGATGAGCTTTCGAAAGAATTCGGAAGGGCTCCAACGATTAATGAAGTGGCAGAGGCACTAGAACTAACTCCAGAGGAAGTTGTTCTAGCACAAGAAGCGAGCCGGGCCCCTTCATCTATACATGAAACTGTATATGAAAACGATGGAGATCCAATCACTATTTTAGATCAAATTGCAGATCAATCTGAAACGAAATGGTTCGATAAAATTGCTTTAAAAGAAGCGATTAGAGAACTAGATGAACGAGAGCGCTTAATTGTATACTTGCGTTACTATAAAGATCAAACACAGTCAGAAGTAGCCGAGCGCATAGGCATTTCGCAAGTACAAGTTTCAAGACTTGAAAAGAAAATATTAAAACAGATGAAAGATCGAATAGACGAATAATTGTCTATTCGATTTTTTTGTGCCGTTAATAGGAGAGAAATGTTAATTTTCGCAAAAATTAACAGAATTTATTGATAATTTAGTCAATTTAAAATATAATCCAAGTATGAACTTGTCATAAAGGGGGAAGGAAATATGGAAACGAGGCAACAATGGGGAACGAGAGCTGGATTTATTTTCGCAGCGGTCGGATCTGCCGTTGGATTAGGAAACATATGGCGTTTTCCTTATACAGCGTATGAAAATGGAGGAGGAGCATTCTTTTTACCGTACTTATTTGCATTATTAACGACTGGTATTTCATTGTTAGCGTTTGAGTTTGCCCTTGGTCATCGTCATCGTGGTTCAGCACCACTTACATTTTTCCGTATTAACCCGCGTGCCGAATTTATTGGATGGTGGCAAATGTGCGTAACATTTATCGTTTCAACATATTATGCAGTAATTATTGCTTGGTCTATATCCTATACATACTTTGCAATTACTGGAGCGTGGGGAAAAGACACGCAATCATTTTTATTTAAAGAGTACTTACATGTTGCAGATAAGCCAGGACAATTTGGAGGACTTGTACCGGAAGTATTAATTCCGTTAGCTCTCGTTTGGATTATTGTGCTTGGCGTTGCATTTAAAGGAGTTAAAAAAGGAATCGAAGTTGTTAACCGTATATTTATTCCTTTATTAGTTGTTATGTTCCTTATTATCGTTGTTCGTGCAGTGACGATGGAAGGTGCTATGCAAGGACTAGATGCATTCTTTAAACCAGATTGGAGTCGTATCTTTGATGGGAAAGTATGGCTTGCTGCTTATGGTCAAATATTCTTTAGTTTATCTTTAGCATTTGGAATTATGATTACGTATTCTAGTTATTTACCGAAAAACTCGGATACAACAAATAATGCCTTTATTACTGGATTTGCAAACTCAGGATTTGAATTATTAGCAGGTATTGGGGTCTTTGCAGCTCTTGGATTTATGGCAAATAATATGGGAGTACCGGTTGATAAAGTAGCAAGTGCTGGCGTTGGGCTTGCGTTCGTAGTATTTCCACAAATTATTAATGAATTGCCGATGTCACCGTTGTTTGGTGTTTTATTTTTCTTATCGTTAACGGTTGCTGGAATTACATCACTTATTTCACTCGCGGAAGTATGCTTTGCCGCTGTATCTGAAAAATTCAGTTTAAGTCGGGAAAAAACTATTGGAATTATGGGAACCCTTCTCGTGTTAGTTTCTCTTGTTTTTGCAACACGTGGTGGACTTATGTTCTTAGATGTTGTCGACTATTTCGCTAATAATTTCGGATTAATTACAATTGCACTTGCGGAAGTAGTTACGATAGGGCTCATTTTACGTCGCTTACCAGTTTATCAAAATCATGCAAACTTTGTATCTGATATTAAATTAGGAACGTTTTGGAGAGTGAGTTTACTCGTTATTACTCCGCTTATGTTAGGGTATATGCTAATTGATGGTACAATCCAAAATATTAAAAAGAACTACGGAGATTATCCGACTGAGTTTGTTGTAACGTATGGTTGGTCGATAGCAGCAGCATTCCTCATAGTTGCAATAATCATTGGCCTAAAAAAATGGGATGCACAAATTCATTCGGATTCTGCTAAGCTTGAAAAAGAATGGAAAGATCGAGGTGTTTCATAATGAGTGGATCAGCTATTATGATGATGGTTATTGGAATAGTAGTCATTTGGGGAGGGCTTGCATTAAGTATTGCAAACTTATTTAAGAAAAAGGCATAAGTAAAAAACATCTGTACCAAAATGTTGCAGATGTTTTTTTATGAAAAAATTGTATTAGAAAAAAATTCAATAACCATACTACAACTACGAGGAAGAGTGAAGGGGTGAATGAAATTTGGAACAAACGATTTATATTAAAATGCGCAATCGTTTAAAAGTTTCTCCTACTTATGAAGTAAAGCTGGGCGATGTTGCTCAACTTGCCGGAGATTCTTCCGTAGTTGAGTTGTTACAAAATGAGATAGTTTACAAAATAACAGCGCATGATAAGACGCATGTTGTAATTGATGTCATGAAAGTAATCGAGATTATTCAACAGAAAGCATCTCATGTACAAATTAATTTACTTGGTTCTGGACAAACTCTTGTTGAAATTATATACGAAAAAAAGAAGGCGCATCCAGTTTTTTTCGGGCTTGTATGGCTGTTACTTTTCATTGGAGCGGCCCTTGCGATCATTTATTTCCATGAAGATGTAAGTATGCAACAAGTACATCAACGGTTATATTACATGATTACTGGAGAATTTAATGCACAGCCACTTTTATTTCAAATTCCTTATTCTGTAGGTCTTGGCTTAGGGATGGTTTTATTCTTTAATCATGTATTTCAAAAACGAATTAATGAAGAGCCGAGTCCGTTAGAAGTTGAGATGTTTCAATACCAACAGTCACTTGATCAGTATGTAATCGTTAATGAAAACAAGGATAATATGAAACAACTTGCCGATGATTGAGTCTGGATTTGTTATTTTAATTGGTTTAGCTGGAGGGATAGCGGTAGGTAGCGGATATGTCGCATTTTTAGCTGTACTTGGTATAATCCCCCGTTTAGCTCAATTAACGAGAAGTGGAAAGCATATTCAATATTTTGAGTGGGCAGTCATTGCAGGTACTTTAACAGGGGCTTGGTGCAGTTTGAAAAACATTACATTTCAAACGTCGCAATATTGGCTCGTTATATTAGGGATATTTTGTGGCACGTTCATTGGAATGCTTGCTGCGGCATTAACAGAGGTGTTAAATGTTCTACCTATTTTAGCGAAACGAGTAGGTGTAGAGGGGAAGATTATTGTTTTACTCGTTGCTCTTGTACTTGGGAAAGTAATAGGCTCGTTGTTTCACTGGATTTATTTCGTAAAGTAGGAGGCAGTATATAAATGACAAGTCAGAAATTGAAGGATGATTACATAAATAAAGTGAAGGAGTATCATCCAAAGCCAAACTATTTACTAAATTGTATCAAAGCATTTCTTGTAGGTGGACTCATTTGTACAGTTGGAGAAGTAATCATGAAATTTTATATACATTATTTTCACTTCAGTGAACAAGAGGCAGGAAACCCAACTGTTGCAACGCTTGTTTTATTATCTGCGATTTTAACAGGATGTGGTGTATATGATAAAATCGGTCAATTTGCTGGAGCAGGATCAGCGGTGCCGGTGACAGGATTTGCAAATTCTATGGCGAGCGCTGCCTTAGAACATAAGAGTGAAGGGATTGTTCTAGGGATTGCTACAAATATGTTTAAACTGGCAGGAAGTGTGATTGTATTTGGGGTTGTTGGTGCATATATCATTGGGTTAATAAGGTATACCTTTAAAATTTTTATGTCTTAAAGGAGGGCTAGTATGAGGTTGACCGGAAAACAAACGTGGGTATTTCAAAATGATATATATGTGAATGCAACGGGTACTGCTGTCGGTCCTAAAGAAGCTGAGGGCCCTCTTGGAAAAGATTTTGATATTTCATATGACGACTTGCATTGTGGAGAGGAAAATTGGGAGCTCGCCGAACGAAGATTAATGTCAGACTCAATTCAACAAGCAGTGCAAAAAGGGAATATAAAAACATCGCAAATTGATTTCTTTTTAGCGGGAGATTTATTAAATCAAACAGTGACCGCAAATTATGTTGCGCGTAAGTGGGGCATTCCTTTTTTAGGAATGTTTAGCGCCTGTGCGACGTCTATGGAGACTTTAGCAGTTGGATCAGCTTTTATAGACGGTGGATTTGCAAATCGTGTCTTAGCTACAGTAAGTAGTCATAATGCAACGGCTGAAAGACAATTTCGTTATCCAACAGAGTACGGTGGGCAAAAACCAGGGACAGCAAATTCAACTGTGACTGGTGCAGGATCTATATTAATTAGCAATGAAAAAAGCACAATTAAAATTACGGCGGCTACAATCGGGAAAGTGCAAGATTTAGGAATCACAAATCCTTTGGATATGGGGGCAGCGATGGCTCCGGCAGCAGCTCATACAATTCAACAGCATTTTGAAGATTTAAGAAGAAGTGCCGATGACTATGATTTGATTGTTACGGGTGATTTATCAGCTGTTGGGACGCCGATTGCAAAACAACTTTTACTTGAGGAAGGTTACGATCTTGGACATATATACAATGATTGCGGATTAATGATTTATGAATCAAGTCAAGAAGAAGTGTTTGCAGGTGGTAGTGGTTGCGCTTGTTCAGCAGTTGTCACATATGGCCATTTATTACACGAGATGCAAAAAGGGAATTTACAACGAATTTTTGTCGTTGCCACTGGCGCATTATTAAGCCCGATAATGATGCAACAGAAAGAAACGATTCCAACAATTGCACATGGTGTCGTATTTGAGAGAGTTAAAGGAGAGTGAATTGTGGATTTTATATATGCATTTCTTGTAGGTGGAGCTATTTGTGTAATTGGGCAACTATTGTTAGATTTCGCAAAGTTAACACCAGCACATTTAATGGCAACTTTTGTAGTCATCGGAGCAATTTTAGATGGATTTGGATTGTACGATAAACTAATAAAGTTTGCAGGTGCTGGAGCAACAGTCCCTATTACAAGTTTTGGACATTCACTATTGCACGGAGCAATGCATGCGGCAGAAAAACATGGATATTTAGGAATTGGTATTGGCATGTTTAGTTTAACGTCTGCGGGCATTTCCGCAGCGATATTGTTTTCATTTTTTATAGCACTTATATGTAAACCGAAAGGATAAATTAAATGAGACGAAGGGTTGTTTTGGTCACAGATGGAGATGAATATGCAAAGCGGACAATTGAGCTTTTAACGAAGGAATTTGGGGGAAGGTGTATTTCAGCATCACAAAGTAATCCAACCAAATTGACAGGGAAAAAAGTTGTTGAGCTTATTATGCAAACGCCATATGACCCTGTATTTGTCATGTTTGATGACAGTGGATTTATTGGAGAAGGATCTGGTGAAAAGGCTTTAAAATATGTAGCTACCCATAAACAAATTGATGTGCTCGGTATTTTAGCGGTAGCGTCTAATACGCATCATTGGGAATGGGCACGTGTAGATGTAAGTGTAGATCGGAACGGGAATTTAACCGAATACGGTGTTGATAAATTTGGACTTCCAGATGGTGAAATTGGCAGAATTAGCGGAGATACAATTTATTGTTTAGATGACTTGAATGTTCCTGTCATCGTTGGAGTCGGTGACATTGGTAAGATGTGTGGGAATGATGAATGGGAGAGGGGATCACCTATTACTAGAAAAGCGATTCAATTAATTTTGGAAAGGAGTGGTTTTTATGACGAAGCCTAAAAAAGTGGATATCCCTATATCAACTTTCATAAGTGACAATGAAAATTATTTAAAGCAGACAGTTGGACTAGGTGTTACATACGATGTTGGCATTCGTAAATTTCAAATTTTGAATAAAGAAATCGGTGTGTTATTTGTAAACGGACTTTGTGATACAAATTATATTATCCCTATTTTAGAAGAAGCTGTGGATACAAATGAGATAAGGGATGTAGAAGAAGATACAGTGAAGCTTTTAGAGAATCGTTTAATCCATCAACAAGTAAGTAAAGTGAAAACGATGGATGAGGTAATGCTCCAAGTATTATCAGGACTCATCGTGATATTTGTGGAAGGTGAAACGGAAGCGTTCGCGATCGATGTTCGTAGTTATCCAGGGCGAACACCGACAGAACCAGATACCGAAAAGGTAGTACGCGGTGCGAGGGATGGATTTGTTGAAAATATCGTTGTAAATACAGCGTTAATTCGTAGGAGAATTCGAGATCCACGACTTCGAAATGAAATGGTTCGAGTAGGAGATAGATCGCAAACGGATATTTGTATTACATACGTTCAAGATGTTGCAAATCCAGATTTAGTAAAGATTATAAAACAAGAATTAAATAACATTGAAGTAGATGGGATTACGATGGCGGATAAAACGGTAGAGGAATTTGTAGTGAAACAAGGTTACAATCCCTTCCCGCTTATTCGATACACAGAAAGACCAGATGTAGCAGCAAATCATCTACTAGAAGGACATGTGTTAGTACTCGTTGACACATCACCAAGTGCTATGATTACACCGACAACATATTTTCATCATTTACAGCATGCAGAAGAGTTTAGGCAAAATCCAGCTGTCGGTACATTTTTACGCTGGGTGCGCTTTTTAGGTGTTATATTCTCGTTATTTTTATTACCATTTTGGTTAGTGTTTGTATTTGATCCAACTCTTTTGCCAGCAAATCTTGCTTTTATTGGACCGACTAAGATGACGCATTTACCAATTTTATTACAGGTGTTAATGGCAGAGGTCGGACTTGAGTTTTTAAGGATGGCAGCCATTCATACTCCAACGCCGCTATCATCTGCAGCAGGATTGATTTCCGCTATATTAATTGGTCAAATTGCAATTGATGTAGGTTTGTTTGTGCCAGAAGTAATTTTGTATGTAGCGGTTTCGATGATCGGTGCATATGCAACACCGAGTTATGAATTAGGATTAGGGAATAAGGTTGGGAAATTGTTTGTTATTATTTTAACAGGTCTCTTCCATGAGATGGGATTTGTAATTGGTATGACGATATTAATTTTATTTTTAACGTCTATAAAAAGTTTACAAACACCTTATTTATGGCCGTTTTTACCATTTGATTGGGGCGCATTAACAAAAATTTTACTCCGTCCAACAATGTCTAGTTTAAAAGTACGACCAAGTATTGTAAGACCTCAAAATGTAAAAAGACAAAAATAAACGGGATTATACACCCGTTTATTTTTTTTTAGTAAAAATTTATTGTTTTTTAACAAAAATCAAACATTTTTTGTGTACACTTAGAGTAGATATTGTGTATGGAAGGGGAAGAGGACATGATTAAATTATTTGTAAGTGATTTAGATGACACGCTCGTTTACGATGTGAATCATATGCAAAAAGAAGATGAGCGTGCGCTGTGTTGGTTAGCTGAGAAAGGGACAAATATTTGTTTTGCCTCTGGCCGCTTTACACACAGAATTGATGAAGTTGTAAAAAGGTTTTCATTCCCGTATTACACAACTGGCTTAAATGGAGCAACAATGTTACTTCCGGATGGGAATTTATTTCATGAATCGAGTTTTGAAAATACGGTTGCCCAGGAAATATATCGATATATACATAAAAAAGGACTAGCGGATATTGTTTGTGCAAATGAGCAGCGATATACAAAAAGGAAAAATGAGCATCACCATAATTTTGAAGCGTATATGGGCGTGCATATCGCTGAAATTGAAGCGTTAGAAGAAGAGTTTGGTAAGACTGTACACCCTGCAAAATTGTTTGTTTTTGGAGAAGAAGAGAAAATTGTGACGCTAGATCAAGAGCTACGAGATACGTTTCAAGGCGAAGCGGAAGTTTTTATATCAGGTAAACGCTATGTTGATATTATGCCAAGAGGCGTGAGTAAGGGGAGTGCTCTAAAGCGACTAATGGACCATTTGCAAATTGAAGCAAATGAAGTTGCTTGTATTGGAGATTCTTTCAATGATATTTCTATGTTTGAAGTAACCCCGCATTCATTTACTCTTCATCATGCCCATCCATATGTAAAGGAGAAAGCAAATCATATAGTGCGTTCGGTTGAAGAGGCTGTTATGAAATTACCGTTACTTGTATAAAAAAGAAGCCCGTCACTGGCGGGCTTCTTTTTTACTTGAATAAAGATTTAACAAAATCAATGATACTTGAGAAGAAATCTTTCACTTTATCTAGAAAACTTTGTCCTTCTTCAGATCCTAAAAAGGCAGAAACGTGTTCTTTTGCTTTGTTTAATTGACTACCAACTTGATTCCAATCGATATTAAGATTTTTCATTTTATCAAATAACGCTACTAAGTTATCTAACTGTTCATCTGTTAATGTAATGCCGAGTTGATCCGCAATTTTCTTTATTAATGAACGTAAATCTTCTGTTGTTTTTGGCTGTTCTTTTGCAATTTCTTCTTTAATTTTTGCAACAAGTTGAACTGCTTTTTCTTCACCAATTTTATCACCAAGCTGGGCTGTTTGTACCATTTCTTCATTCGCTACTTTTTTAACTTCTTCCGGAATTGGTTTATTGGAAGCTGTTTCATATGCTTTCATTAATCCAGTTAAAGCTGCAGTTCCTGAAACTTTAAAAGGTGCAGTAATTTGAATTTCTGCATCTTTTACACCTGCTGTAATCAAAGCGTTAGTGTACATTGCATCTGTTACCCAGTTAATGTTCTTTGATCGTACAATAAGACCAGATCCTGGTTTTGTGTATGTAATCATAGAAGAAGAAATTGCTCTCGTACCAATTTGTGCTTTTGGAACAATGCCTTCTAGAAATTTATGTTCTTCCGCATTAGATACAGTAATAATTGTAGCATCTTTCGGTGCTTTCATTTCTTTTAACAGATCTTGTTTTTGTTGTTCGGATAAGTTCTCTCCTAGTGTAACAATTGATTCTCCCTCGATGATGTCTGCAAATGAAGCTGTTGGCATCATAAATACCGTTACAGCTAATAGCAGAGCTAATAATTTCGTTTTCACGAAAAACCGCTCCCTTTCTCTTTCTAAAATTTTCGGGCAACAAAGTTATTATAGTATATATTTCTTATTTGTCACCTAGCTTTTTCCACATTTCAAAAAAGAAGTATCTAGATTGTCGGATTCTTTTTGTTTCTAGTCATGAATGTGGTAATATAGTGCTGAGATAGTTGAAAGGAGACATATACATATGAAAACTTTAGGATACATATTAATGGAAAACGGTGAAAAAATCGAATTGGAATTTTTCCCAGAAGAAGCGCCAAAAACAGTAGAAAACTTTAAAAAATTAGCAGAGCAAGGATTTTATGACGGTGTTACATTCCACCGTGTTATTCCTGGCTTCGTAAGCCAAGGTGGAGACCCAACAGGTACAGGTGCTGGTGGTCCAGGTTACTCTATTCCATGTGAAACTGATGGAAACCCTCATAGACACCTTGTAGGATCACTTTCTATGGCTCACGCTGGCCGTAACACAGGCGGTAGCCAATTTTTTGTTGTTCATGAGCCACAGCCACATTTAGATGGCGTTCATACTGTATTTGGTAAAGCAACAAGCGGTATTGAAACAGTATTAAAAATGCGTCAAGGCGATGTAATGAAAGAAGTTAAAGTTTGGGAAGAATAAGGTAAGGAAAAAGAGAGCTTTTGCTCTCTTTTTTATTTTTAATGAGATTGAGTACTTCTTCAACAGCATCATACAAGTAGTATTGTTGCTAAAATATATTGCTTGTGAGAACAAACCTTTAACAAATTACATAGAATACAATACATTATATGTTTCAACAAATATTTTTTGTTATATTAATTGTGCTAGAATTGTGCTGTTTTAGGGTAACTATTAATGAAGTGATGTTGAATGATATGTTTCTTTTCATTCCATATAAAATTTTATTTTTTTAACTCTATTTATTAAAAGAATAGTGCTGAAACATAGATTTGACTTTCTTCTTTTCGCTTTGTATGATTATCAAGTTGTTTTAGACTCTTCTCACTCTGTTGAAAATATTGTAAAATGAATGTGATATGAAAAGAGTGATTGAGGGGATTACTAGTTTGTAACTTTTGTAAGAAGGGATAAGGGTTATGTTAATTCGTTTTAAAAAAAGTTATGAAAAAATTGCAATGGGGCTTCTTTCGTTTATGCCAACTGAAAAAGATGTAAAAACATTACAATTGACAATGAAAGAATATGAAGCAAAAGATGATTGGCAATTGTATTTGTGGAAACAAAATGAAGATTTTGTTGGAATAATGGGGATTGTAAAAAAAGAGAATCAAGTATTAGAAATTCAGCATTTAAGTGTAAATCCGTCTCATCGTCATGTGGGGATTGGAACGAAGATGGTTCAAGAGTTAAAGAGTAAATTTCTTGAGTTTACAATTTGCGGAAATGAGCAAACAGCAAGTTTTTGCGAAAAATGTAAAGGGCTAGAACAAAATATACATTCGTGAGAGCAGGGATAAGTAGTTTATTATCTCTGCTTTCTTTTTTGTAATTGTTCGTTTCGTTCAGTAATGACCTCTGTGCGATCACGCAAAGTATGCTTGTGTATAATATATTCACCTGGGATAGCATTCAAGTCTTTCCAAGAGAGGTTTTGTTTTTGACATAACTCTATACACTGCTTCTCTAACGATGGATCTGATAAGGGTAAAAATAAAGGTACAAAACGTTCTTTTTTATGGATAGATTGCAATCTTTCATTGAGCAAGAAAAGAAGTTGTACTTGATTAATTCCTAAACGTTGTAAAGGCACACTGTTTTTTTCTAAAATTGTGATTGCGCTTTTCATCATTTTTGTGGAGCCATTCCAGTTAGCACGCCTTTGGTGGTACAAAGAAACTGCAATTTGAATGAGACCCACTAAGTAATGGTCACGATTTCCTCTTGGTTTTGTCTTCCAGTACTCTTCTAGTATTTCGTGGCATTCAAAATAGTCGTAATCTCCTTGGAAATGAATTAAAAATTGTATGTATTCGGTAGGATACATGTTTTCTCGCCCCTATCTAATGGTTATACATATAAGTGTATCATAGAAATATGAACAATAAACGACTAGGAGATTTCCCCCTAGCCGTTATTGTTCATATTAGCAGAAGCAAGCTGCTCCTACAATAATTAGTAAAATAAACAGTACAACAAGTAATGCGAACCCACCGCTAAAACCACAATCAACGTGACCCATAGTTTTTTGACCTCCTACATTGTTCTTACTACACTGTTATCATATGAAGTGGTGGGCATGATGACATAGGCATCGGTCTATTTTTAATTAAATTTCTTAAAAAGGTTGGATAGAACATGAGTATGCTCTATACTTATGTTGTTATAGAAAAAATGTGGTGGGATGCTTTGTGCAATATAATTTTAAAGTAGAGGCTTTTGAAGGGCCTTTAGATCTATTGTTACATTTAATACATCGTTATGAAATTGATATATATAATATTCCTGTAGCGGATATTACAGAGCAATATTTATCTTATGTGCATACGATGAAAGAACTTCAATTAGATGTTGCAAGTGAGTATTTAGTAATGGCCGCAACGTTATTACAAATTAAAAGTAAAATGTTGTTGCCGAAACATGAAGAAGATGTACTTGATAACGGTGATGATTTTATAGATGATCCTCGTCAAGAATTGATGGAGAGGTTAATTGAATATAAGAAATATAAGCAAGTTGCTACTGAGTTAAAAGAAAGAGAACAAGAAAGAGCACAGCTATATACACGTCCACCAATTGACTTTACATCGTTGCAACAAGAAGAAGAGACAAACTTGCCTCTTGATGTTACGTTATATGATATGCTAGCGGCATTTCAAAAATTAATGCGCCGTAAAAAGGCAAAAAAAACTGTAACAACACGTATTACTCGTCAAGAAATACCAATTGAACAGCGAATGACTGATATTTTAAAGCAGTTAAAAATAAAGGGTGGTCGCCAAAGTTTTTATGATTTGTTTGTTGATGATGAACGTGAAATAATGGTTGTAACATTTTTAGCAGTTCTGGAACTTATGAAAAATCAACAAATCATAATTGAGCAAGAACATAATTTTGATGAAATTTTCGTATCAAGCTCTAATAAATCTGCATAGAGCAAGTATGTGAAATTGGGATAGAAACACTTTATTTCATGCTATGTTTTAATGTATCGTTTGGAACAAGAGAGAAAATATTGAACCGAACGCATTGATTGTGATTCGGTTTTTTGATGTGTATTTTTATGGGAAAATAGAAGGAAGGAGCTCGTGAAATGGATAGGAAAGAACAAAAGTCAATTATTGAAGGCCTTTTATTTGTTTCTGGTGATGAAGGGATTTATCCAGAACAAATAGCGAAAGTTCTTGAAATTGAAATGAATGAAGTAATTAATATTTTAGAAGAAATGCAACAAGAATGTGAAGGTGCAAACCGTGGTTTGCAAATTGTACAGTATGCAAAAGTATATCGTTTTGCTACAAAGAAAGAACATGCTTCATATTATCAAAAATTGATAGATACACCAACAGCTGCTTCGCTCTCACAAGCTGCCCTCGAAACGTTAGCGATTGTTGCATATCGTCAACCAATCACAAGGACTGAAATGGAAGAGATTAGAGGAGTTAAAACCGATAAGGCGTTACAAACGTTGGTTTCACATTTACTTATAAAAGAAATGGGAAGAGCAGAAGGACCAGGGCGTCCTATTTTATACGGAACAACAAAAGAATTTTTGGACACATTTGGATTGAAAACATTAGATGATTTACCGCCGCTTTCTGAAGAGAATGAACAAATGAATGAAGCGGATTTATTCTTCGGTTCCTTACAAGAGATATCGAAATAAAAGCTTAGCATTTTGCTAAGCTTTTTTTGTATATCAATTATTTACAGTGCCATACTAAATGAAAAAAGGAGACGAGTTATGAGAGGTATGCGGATTATTCTATTATTAGTTTCTGTTTTATTATGTTTTTCTTTAAATAGCGCATCAGCTAAAAGGTATATGATGTCCATCCATACTACGTCTCCTTTACATATGCATCGGCAACATCTTAGTAAAATGAAAGTGAGCTTTTTAAAAGTGGGACAAGGTGATGCAACACTTATCATAATGCCAAACGGACAAACAATGTTAATTGATGGTGGACCTTATGAAGCAGGAGAGGTTATTATTCAGAAATTAATTGAGAAAGGGATTAATCATTTAGATGTAATTGTCAGTACGCATCCCGATATGGATCATATAGGGGGGTTAATTCCAATTGTAGAGCAAATGCCGGTATCGCTTATATTAGATAGCGGAAAAACATATAGTTCTCTTACTTATCATACATATCGGAATAATATTAAAAAAAGAGGGATACCTTTCGTTTCAGTAAAGGAAGGGCAATATATACCGCTGGATCCACATGTTTCTATACAGGTATTAAACAATGGGAAATCAAAAGATGAAAATAATGAATCCTCAATTGTTTTAAAGGTACGATATGGAAAAGCGGATTTTTTATTAATGGGTGACGCGGATGTAAGGACAGAACATGAAATATTAAAACAATTTGATGTACATGCAGATGTTTTAAAAGTGGGGCATCACGGCTCGTATACTTCAACAAGTGAAACGTTTATAAAAAAAGTGGAGCCGCAGTTTGCTATTCTGTCTTACGGGAGTAGTAATCCGTATGGACATCCTCACCAAAGTGTAGTAAAACGCTTAAAAAGGCACGGTATAATGGTATATAGAACGAATAAACGTACAGTAGAAATAGAAACAGATGGTGAACATGTTATGTTAGAGTCTAGCGGGTTAATGCCATTGTTGAAGTGATTTCTATATTAGGGGTGGATACTGTCCCTTTTTGGAAAAATGAATAATATATATTATAATTATAAGGGACGTAAGAAATTTCCTTTTTTGTTGAATAAAAAGGAAATTTCATTAGAATGTATAGACAACTACTCGTGCATATATTAAGATGGAACTAGGCGAATAAGGTAATAATAACAAGTAGGTATTTTATGGGAAAGGATCGATGAAAATGAAAACGCAAATTGTCATCAATGCCAAAATTTACACAGGTCAAGAAATAGTGGAAAACGGATTTATCCGTTACGCAGAAACCATTAAAGAAATTGGTTTGATGGCTCAATATGTACCACAAGAAAATGAAACTGTTTTTGATGCTACAGGGAAGATTGTAATTCCAGGTATGATCGATGTTCATATTCATGGTGGATACGATATTGATGCGATGGATGCAAATAGCGATGGGTTAGTAACTCTAGGTAAAGAAATGTTAAAAGAAGGGGTTACAACTTACTTCCCAACAACAATGACACAAGCTCCAGAGGCAATTGAAGCAGCGCTAACCGCTGCGAAAGAAGCAAAAGAAAAAGGAGCACATTTCGAATATATTCACTTAGAAGGACCTTATGTTTCAAAGAAACGTGCAGGTGCACAACCACTTGAACATATCGTTCCTGCAAATATTGAGCAATTTAAACAATGGCAAGAAGCAAGTGGGAATTTAATTAAATTAGTAACATATGCACCAGAAGAAGAGGGAGCATTAGAGTTTGAACAATATCTTGCTGAAACTGGTGTAGTTGGCACAATGGGGCATACAGATGCAATTGATGCGCAACTAAAAAATAGAAAGATTACACATGCGACACATTTATACAATCAAATGCGTGGATTACATCACCGTGAGCCAGGAGTTGTTGGTCATGTGTTATTAAATCCAGATGTAATGGTTGAAGTAATTACAGATGGTATTCATATTCACCCTGATATGGTGAAATTAGCATATAAGTTAAAAGGACCGAAAAAAGTAAGTGTTATTACTGACGCAATGCGCGCAAAAGGTCTTGAAGATGGATTATATGAGCTTGGCGGACAGCCAGTACATGTAAAAGATGGTAGTGCTCGATTAGAAGATGGAACGTTAGCTGGTAGTATTCTAAAAATGGATCAAGCTTTCCGAAATGTAATTGAATTTACAGGTTGTTCAATCGAAGATGCAGTACTGATGACATCAGTTAACCAAGCAGAAGAGTTTGGATTAAATAATAAAGGTGCATTATCGGTAGGAAAAGATGCAGACTTTGTTGTGATGAATGAAGATTTACATGTATATGATACGGTTCGTTTAGGAATTCATATGAAGGAAGGG
The DNA here is from genome assembly GCF_000836715.1 of Bacillus sp. L_1B0_5. Classification (NCBI taxonomy): domain Bacteria; kingdom Bacillati; phylum Bacillota; class Bacilli; order Caryophanales; family Bacillaceae; genus Bacillus; species Bacillus sp. L_1B0_5. The sequence goes on from NZ_JXIS01000063.1 coordinate 25,714, forward strand.
AAGTAATTAAATGAATATTCTTGTTGTAAAAACTCCAGAAGAACTAGCAGAAGCAGGTTATAAATTAATCGAAGAAGTTGTAAAAACAAAAGAAAATCCAACATTAGGAATGGCTACAGGAAGCTCTCCATTAGGTATTTATGCAGAAATGCGAAAAAATAAACTTGATACAAGCCGTGTAACCACTGTAAACTTAGATGAGTACGTAAATTTACCACATGAAGATAAAAACAGCTATCACTATTTCATGCAAGAACAGTTGTTTGATCATCTTCCATTTAAACAAACTTATGTACCAAACGGGATGGCAAGTGATTTAGAGGAAGAGTGCAAACGTTACGAGGGCATTCTAACTGCTAACCCAGTTGACCTACAGATTCTTGGAATCGGTGAAAACGGTCACATCGGATTTAACGAGCCAGGAACACCGTTTAATTCTCCAACGAACATTGTTGAATTAACAGAATCTACACGCCAAGCAAACCTTCGCTTCTTCGAAAAAGAAGAAGATGTGCCAACTCATGCGATTACAATGGGAATTGGAAGCATTATGAAAGCGAAACAAGTTCTACTTGTAGCTATGGGTGCTAAAAAGGCAGAAGCTGTTAAAGAATTATTGCAAGGTGAATATAGTGAAGAGTGTCCGGCAACAGTTTTACAACGTCATCCGAATGTAACCGTAATCGCAGATCAAGAAGCTCTATCTTTATGCAGTGAGGCGATTGCTGATGAACATCGACAAGTATTCACCATTTCCGATCTATTATCAGATTCAAGAGTGGGTGAAACAGCTAATTGAGGACGGCGAATGGAAGCCGGGAGATAAAATCCCATCTGAGAATGAACTTTGTGATAAGTTCGAAGTGAGTCGTATGACAATCAGACAGGCGATTAATAATTTAGTGGAACAAGGCTATTTATATCGGAAGCGTGGAATTGGAACATTTGTCCAACTTCCGAAAGTGGAACAAAAATTGCAAGGAATGACGGGATTCACAGAAGATATGATTTCTCGTGGAATGAACCCAAGTAGTCAATTACTTAGTTTCCGCCTAGTTCCAGCTACTGCTAAAATAGCAGACCGGTTGAGAATACAGGAGGGGGAATCGGTTTATGAAGTGAGGCGTATTCGCTTAGCTGATGATGAACCGATTGCTTTTGAGACGACATATTTGTCGCCAGCTCTTGTAAAAGATATTAACGAAGAGATATTGCAACAATCTTTATATGAACATTTAGAGAAAAAACTGGGCTTTAAACTTGTTAGCGCTACTCAGTCAATTGAAGCTTCTGTTGCGACGGAAAATGAAGCTGAACATCTGCATATTCCTAAAAAGGCGCCTGTACTTGTAATGCGTCAATGGTCATATTCAGAAGGTGAGATACCGCTAGAGTACGTGAAATGTATTTATCGTGGAGATCGTTATAAATTTATTACGAATATCGCACGTAACAAATAGTATATTTCAGTTTGTGAAGTACAGTGGAAATGAAAATGGATAACATGTAAAGAAATAAAAATACGACTCATCCTTATAAGGAATGAGTCGTATTTTTATTATGAGCAATTACGTGGTTAACAGCATCTTTGACGTGATTTACTACATAGTGAGCGTGTTTTTTTACTGCATCATCTGCTTGCGACATAGCAAAACTGTGAGGAGTTAAAGAAAACATAGGAATATCATTGTAAGAATCTCCTATACAAGCAATTTCCTCAGGTTTTATTTGAAACTCATTTAATAAAACAGAAATGGCAGAGCCTTTACTAACATTCGGTGGCATTACATCTAAACATTGTTCTGCTGAGATGAAAGTACTAACTTTCCCGTGGAATTTTTCATCAATTTTTTTCTGAAGGAGTTGCAAGCTCTCCTTTGTTCCACCGACAGAAATTTTATTTGGGAAAATTGTATCATCAATCTTCTGTAGTAAGTTTGGTTCTTCAACAGAAGTCATAGTTACTTGTTGTTCAAGTTCTTGAATAAAAGGTGTTTTCTCTTCAATGTAATAATTATGCTCATCACTTACATAACGGAAATAAGGATTTTCATTCGTCATAGCTAACAAATCGGGAAGTATGCTGGAATCAAAAGTTGCAGATAATAGTTGTTTATTTTCATGTGTATATACAAAAACACCATTTACACTAATGCGATGAAAATTTGTATTTACAGCTTTCATTAAGTCTGCAATTTCATTATCAAGTCTTCCGGAAGCGAAGCAAAGAATAACATTTTGCTCGGCGAGGCTGCGTAGTGCCGCAACATCTTGTTCATCAATAAGACCTCCGTGTTGCATCATTGTACCATCGATATCACTTACAAACATTTTAATCATGCTGTTATCTCCTTTCTATGTACAGTTGCTCTTACATTATACGCATCATATATAAACATGTCTAAAAAATGAATTTTTATTAAATGGCAGATGTTTTACATTGACGACAAAGAAGAATATTCTGTAACATAAAAGTAGGCTATTTAAGTACGAGGGTGGTGTTATATGAATAATTATCTAGAAATTAAAAAAGTTTTAAATAATAATGTCATCATTGCTAGCCATCCTGAACACGAGGAAGTAGTAGTGATTGGTAAAGGAATTGGATTTGGGAAAAAAGCGAAAGATGTATTGGAGCAAGAACAAATCGAAAAAATGTTTGTCTTAAAAAATGAACGTGATCGTGAACAATATAAATTATTAGTGCCGCATGTTAGTGAAAAATTAATTGAATTGATGAACGATATTATGCTGTACATTCAAGAAAAAGCGAAATCTCCACTAAATGAACATATTCATATTGCGTTAACAGATCATATTTCATTTGCAATTAAAAGGTTAAAACAAGGACTTACAATTGATAATCCTTTTTTAGTTGAAACAAAAATGCTCTATCCAGAGGAATATGAAATTGCGGAAGGTGTTGTAGAACTTTTAAATTCTCGTTTGCAAATTACATTGCCAGAAGGAGAAATTGGTTTTATTGCACTTCACATTTACAGTTCGCTTACAAATTCTGATTTATCTTCAGTTAATCAAAACTCCCGTCTCATTGCACAACTTGTATCTTTAATTGAGACAAACTTACAAATTACATTAGATCAAGAGAGCATTCATTATTTACGCCTTATTCGTCATCTTCAATATGCTATTGAGAGGGTGAAAAAAGGAGAAAAAGTAGAAGAATCGCAAAGTTTTGCTGATTTACTAAAGGCGGAGTATCCAGTTTGCTATAACGTAGCTTGGAAGCTAGTCAAGGTCATGCAAAAAGAGTTGCAACTACCTGTATATGAAGCTGAAAGTATTTATTTAACGATGCACTTGCAACGCTTAGTAAAGGCAGAGCATGTGTAATAAGTCATATATTTTTGTCTAAAATGAAAACGTTAAAAAAAATGATTGAATCGCTTACAATAGTTATGTATAATAACTATTGCAAAGTTATACAAATTTCGACAAACACATTAAGGTGAGTAACGAAAACGTTTGCCTTAATTATAGTGAACTTATACGTAAACCTATTTTTGACACGTGTTACTGATTCGATCAGGCATGAGTGGAGAAAAGTAAGGAATGTAAGCTAGAGAAAGGGATATACTACCCTTTGTATAGCTATCGTTCTATCTTTTTTTCCTCATGTCTTTTTGGCGTTTGTCGGAAGGTATCAATATAGATAAGAGAGGAAGGGTTTCCATGTTTAAGAAGATCTTTGGTGTTCTTCAAAAAGTCGGAAAAGCGTTAATGCTTCCAGTAGCGATTTTACCGGCGGCAGGTATTTTACTTGGATTTGGTAATGCATTTCAAAATCCACAGTTAACAAATGTTATTCCTGCTTTAAAAGCAGATTGGTTCGTAATGGTTGCAAAAATTATGGAACAATCTGGTGATATTATTTTCGCTAACCTTGCATTATTATTCGCAGTTGGGGTAGCAATTGGTTTAGCTGGTGGAGATGGAGTAGCTGGTTTAGCAGCATTCGTCGGCTACTTAATTATGAACAAAACGATGAGTGTGTTCTTAGAAGTAGATAAGCTAGTGAAAGTAACAAGTTCTGGAGCAGACCCAGTAAAAATTGGATTTGCAGATCCAGCGTATGCAAACGTATTAGGTATTCCAACGCTACAAACAGGGGTATTTGGTGGTATTATCGTCGGTATAGTAGCGGCATATTGCTATAATAAATACTTCAACATTGAATTACCATCATACTTAGGTTTCTTTGCAGGTAAGCGTTTCGTACCGATCGCAACTGCAACATTCTCTTTAATAGTAGGTATTATCATGTGCTTCGTTTGGCCATACATTCAAGGTGGCTTAAACACGTTCTCACATCAAATGATTGATGCAAATAGAACAATCGCAGCATTTATATTCGGTTTAATTGAACGTTCATTAATTCCATTTGGACTACATCACATTTTCTATTCACCGTTCTGGTTCGAATTCGGTCAGTATACAAATGCAGCTGGCGAATTAATCCGTGGTGACCAAAAAATCTTTATGGCACAGTTGAAAGACGGTGTAGAATTAACAGCAGGTACATTTACAACTGGTAAGTATCCGTTCATGATGTTCGGTCTTCCAGCAGCAGCTTTAGCAATGTACCATGAAGCACGTCCAGAAAATAAAAAATTAGCAGCAGGTATTTTAGGTTCTGCAGCATTAACATCTTTCTTAACAGGTATTACAGAGCCACTTGAATTTTCATTCTTATTCGTAGCGCCAGTATTATTCGGAATTCACGCTGTATTTGCTGGTCTATCATTTATGACAATGCAAATTTTAGGTGTTAAAATTGGTATGACATTCTCTGGTGGTTTAATTGACTTCTTATTATTCGGTGTACTACCAGGCCGTACAGCATGGTGGTGGGTAATTATTGTTGGTCTTGTACTAGCAGTTATTTACTACTTCGGATTCCGCTTTGCAATCCGTAAATGGAATCTAAAAACACCTGGTCGTGAAGAGGCAAATGCAAATGACGGTGCAGGAAAAACAGAAGCAGGCGAACTTCCTCGTGAAGTATTAGTAGCACTTGGTGGTAAAGAAAACATTGCTTCTTTAGATGCTTGTATTACTCGTTTACGTGTTCAAGTTAACGAACAAAAGAATGTAAATAAAGACCGCTTAAAAGAACTTGGAGCAGCTGGTGTACTTGAAGTTGGAAATAACATTCAAGCTATTTTCGGACCGAAATCTGACACATTAAAATCACAAATTCATGATATAATGTCAGGTCGTACACCTCATGTTGAAAAAGAAGAACCTGTAAAAGTGGAAGAAACTCCTCAAAAAGTTGATGAAAATGAAACAATTGTATCACCAATTGAAGGGAAAATCTTACCAATTACAGAAGTACCTGACCAAGTATTCTCAGGAAAAATGATGGGAGACGGATTTGCAATTGAGCCAACTGAAGGAACAGTAGTTTCTCCAGTTAACGGTGAAATTGTCAATGTATTCCCTACAAAACATGCGATTGGTATTCAATCTGAAGGTGGAAAAGAAATTTTAATCCACTTTGGTATTGATACTGTAAAATTAAATGGTGAAGGATTCGAGGCACTTGTAGCACAAGGTGATAAAGTGAAGCAAGGCCAACCGTTATTAAAAGTAGATCTTGCATTTGTAAAAGGAAATGCACCATCTATCATTACACCAATTGTATTTACAAACTTACAACAAGGGCAACAAGTCGAATTGAAAAAAGATGGAAATGTTAAGAAGGGCGAAACCGCTATTATTGACATTCAGTAGGAATTTGACGCAAAATGTTTATAATTATAATAGGCGATGTGGTTGACCGAACATCGCCTATTATATACAATAGATGATGTAGTACTCACGTCTATACAACTAAAAAAAACTGTAATTTAAAGGAGATAAATTATCATGGAAAAAATCTTTAAAGTAACTAGCGACTCAGGAATTCATGCTCGTCCAGCAACTCTACTTGTAAACACTGCAAGCAAATTCGGTTCTGACATTAACTTAGAGTATAACGGAAAGAACGTTAACTTAAAATCAATCATGGGCGTTATGTCTTTAGGCATTCAACAAAACGCAGAAATTAAAATCACTGCAAATGGTGATGATGCAGCTCAAGCACTAGCAGCTATCGAAGAAACTATGAAAAACGAAGGATTAGGAGAATAATGACTCTTAACATTCAAGGGATCGCTGCATCAAGTGGGATTGCTATTGCAAAGGCTTTCAGACTTGAAAATCCTGAATTTAACATCGAAAAGAAATCAATTACAAACGAAGCTGCAGAAATTGCACGCTTAGACGCTGCGCTTGAGAAAGCAAAAACTGAATTAGAAGCTATTAAGGACCACGCATTTGCTGAGCTAGGTGCTGACAAAGCTGCGATCTTTGAAGCACATTTATTAGTGTTAAATGATCCAGAACTAGTAAACCCAGTAAAAGATAAAGTAAATAGCGAAAAAGTAAATGCTGAATTTGCAATGGATGAAGTTGCATCAATGTTTATTTCTATGTTTGAAAACATGGATAACGAATATATGAAAGAACGTGCTGCGGACATTCGTGACGTAACAAAACGCGTTCTTGCACATTTACTAGGGATTAACTTCTCAAATCCTGGTACAATTTCTGAAGAGGTAATCATTATTGCTGAAGATTTAACACCATCTGATACAGCTCAGTTAAACCGTAAGTATGCAAAAGGTTTCACTACTGATATCGGTGGACGTACATCTCACTCTGCAATTATGGCTCGCTCTATGGAAATTCCAGCTGTTGTTGGTACGAAAGTTGTTATGGAGAAAATCCAAAACGGCGATATCGTTATCATTGACGGTTTAGATGGAGAAGTAATTGTAAACCCATCAGAAGAAACACTTCGTTCGTTTGAAGAAAAGAAAGCGAAATTTGAAGAGCAAAAAACTGAATGGGCAAAATTAAAAGACCAAGCTACTGTAACAAGTGATGGACATCATGTTGAGCTTGTTGCAAATATCGGAACACCAAATGATGTACAAGGTATTATCGATAATGGCGGAGAAGGCGTTGGCTTATACCGTACAGAATTCTTATACATGGGTCGTGACAATCTTCCAACAGAAGAAGAGCAGTTCGAAGCGTATAAAGCAGTTCTTGAAGGTGTAAAAGAAGGTCAACCAGTCGTTGTTCGTACACTTGACATCGGTGGAGATAAAGAGCTTCCATACTTACATTTACCAAAAGAAATGAACCCATTCTTAGGATACCGTGCAATTCGCTTATGTCTTGATGAGCAAGATGTGTTCCGTACACAACTTCGTGCATTACTTCGTGCTAGCGTATACGGTAACTTAAAAATTATGTTCCCAATGATTGCAACTCTTGATGAGTTCCGTCAAGCAAAAGCAATTTTATTAGAAGAGAAAGCGAAACTTGTAGAAGCGGGTACAACTGTTTCTGATTCTATTGAAGTTGGTATGATGGTTGAAATCCCAGCTTCAGCAGTATTAGCAGATCAATTCGCGAAAGAAGTTGACTTCTTCTCTATCGGAACAAATGATTTAATCCAATACACAATGGCTGCAGACCGTATGAACGAACAAGTATCATACTTATACCAACCATATAACCCATCTATTTTACGTCTTGTAAAAATGGTTATCGATGCTGCTCATAAAGAAGGCAAATGGGCTGGTATGTGTGGTGAGATGGCAGGCGATTCACTTGCTATCCCATTATTATTAGGATTAGGTTTAGATGAGTTCAGTATGAGTGCAACATCTATTCTTCCTGCAAGAACACAACTAAGCAAGTTGTCAAAAGCAGAAATGGAAACATTAGCAGAAAAAGCATTAATGATGTCAACTGCTGAAGAAGTTGTTGAACTAGTTAAAAGCATATAATCAATAAAAAAACCTGAGTCGATTTGAAATCGGTCTCAGGTTTTTTCTATGAGAAAAGTAAATCATATTTGCTTACTATCGAGGATAAGAGACAGAATTAGATAGCGATTGCAACGATATCAGTTGGGCATACACGTAAAATACCAGTAAAAGTATTTCGATTTTGATTGTTCTTATCGTCTTTATTGTTATCTTTATCATTGTTATTACGAGCTAAAGCAGAGAAAAGAGCAACACCGTTAGCGAAACCTTCAAAAATTACATTGTTGAAAGTGCCGTTACCTCTAATGCTTAAAAGAGAAAGCTCTGTTCCAACTGAAATGCTAGCAAGTACGTTACATACAGCTGGTTGTTGTGGTCTAACCACTTCTTTCTCTTTCTCTTTCTCATGATGTCTGCACTCTCTTTCATGATGATGACAGTCTCTAAAGTTATCACAGCATCCAAATGATCCAAACATAATCCTCATCACCCCCTTCACACTTATAATCTATGTAAGTTCGGTAGTGAGTGACTGGACAGAGAGTGGAATTTTTTCTAGGGGATTTTCTCATTTTAAATGACTAGCTGGGTGTTTAGTATGGAATGATGTTTAAAATAGGGGGAATATAACAAAAAATGTAAAAACCACCGAAATAAATGAAATGGGTAGCCTTTACACTTTTTTACTTTTATATAAAACGATGATATATACAGGAAGAGCTAGGAGTAGTGGTACAATGGATCGTGCAGTATGTTTTTCTGATTCTAATTGGAACGCTTCTTCTTTTGGGAATTGTAAAATGGAGATGTTTGCGGCATCACCAATAAAATATAGAAGCAGTACAGTTACTATGTAACATAAAAGTGCGATAAAGCTTCCGTATGAACTCAATGAAAATCCCTCTCTTGTTATCTATTTGTTATCATTGTATCATAATTGTAACAAAAACACACGGGTATATTTCAATACCTAAACAAAATTCGACACAAAACGTCACGTTTATTTATGATAAGGGAATAGAATATACTTTTCCATAAGTATAAATGTCGAATGATTTGTAGTAATATTACAAAAGTATGACAAGAAATAAAAAAACGAAGGCAATGTAGTTACCTTCGTTTTTTATTATTTTGCCCACTCACTCACTTGCTCTACGCTCATACGAGGTGCAGGATGGCCTTTTAAAGTTGATTCACCAATTGTAATAAGCATAATTGGAACGTAACGAGATGAAACGTTAAATTCGTCTGTCAGTGCTTGTGGATTGAAGCCACCAATAGCACAAGTATCCCAACCAGTTGCTTTAGCTGCAAGCATAAGTTGCATTGCTGCTAAAGATGCATTTGAAAAGGCAGCATCTCTTGGGAATTGTTCACGAGCATATGCAGATTCAATATTTTTAGCTAAGCGTTCTTTTGCTTCTTCTTTCATAAATCCTTGTTCTACAATTGGACCATATACTGGCTCAACATTTTTATAAGCTTCTAAATCACCTAAAATAGCGACTACTGCAGAAGCATCAAGAATTTGTTGTTGGTTATAGGCTATTGGGTGTAATCGTTTTTGTACATCTTCACCTTGAAAAACAAGGAATTTCCAGTGTTGCAAGTTCCAAGCGGAAGGTGCTTGTGCTGCGGCTTTTAAAATCTCATGTAATTCTGTAGATGAGATTTCTTTATTTGGGTTGAATGCACGTGTAGATGTGCGTTCATATAGAACGTTAAAAAAGTTGTCGTTTGTCATTATATATCCTCCAAATTGTATATAAAATTATCAGGAAAACGCAATGTATATTACTTACATTTTGTAAGTTATCGAATTTAAGAATATAATATCTTTATTTTAATTGTCAAGTTTTAAGAAATAAGCTAGGGCATTCATACAAACGATATAATTCCTATAATCATACACTAAAAAAGGAATTTATAGAGTGAAAAGGGAAGATAACATTCTCAATTAGCTTGTTAATATGTATCTCTCACAAATTAAAGTTTATTGGAGAACAGCCTTTTAAAAATGTTTGTGAGGAATTCAGTAGAACAAGATATATGAAGTGAGTGAAGACTAGTGATGAACATACTACATTTTTTATTAGAGAATACGGTTTTCCAAAATGTGTTACAAGATCTGCAGTTAAATGTCCTTTATATAGAAAATGGATGTAAACACCAACAAACGATAGAAAATATCCATCCAAAATGTATGTTTATAGCAAATAGTTTTGAAGAGGGCGAACTATTATTTCAAAGAACGAAACCACACATTATAATTATGTATGTAACAGAATATTCTCAAATAAAATATATTAAGAATATGTATACCCAGCAAAGTACATTCATTGTCATTTGGGATCAACAAATAACAAAAGAATTTACAGATGTACTTGCATTAGGAATACGTAATATTGTAATAGCTCCTGTAACTCCGCAAGCAGTGTTAGAAGAAGTGAATAAGAGTTTGTATCAACTTTCTTTAGTAAGGCAAGTTAGTTTGCAGCAGGAACTGCTTCAAACGATGTTTGATTTTCAAAATGATTTATTATTTATAGTAGAAGATGATGAGATTGTTGATTGTAATACAAATTTTTTAACGTTTTTCGGATATGAAGATTTGTTTGCCTATCGTGAGCAACATTTAGTATTTGCTGAACATTTTATTAGAGAAAATGGATACTACTCGACGACGCATGATATAACATGGCTAGACGATACTTTATCAAGTGGTAGAAGAATTAAGATGTCAAATTATGAAGGGGCAGTATCTACTTTTCTATTACGTGCGACACCATTGCCAGAAGATTTATCAAGATTTATTGTAAAGTGCACGGAAATTACAGAATTAGATGAAATCTATCAAGAGCAAGAAAGACTTGCTATGGTAGATTCATTGACAGAGATTTATAATCGTTTAAAGTTTCAACAAATACTAGAGGTAGAGTGGGAAAAGGTAATACGTAGTGATGAGAAAATAGCAATTATTTTATTTGATATAGATAATTTTAAAACAGTTAATGACACATATGGTCATGATTTTGGTGATTTGGCATTAATACAACTTGCAGAGCTTATGAAATCTAAAGTGGAGCAGCAACATGTATTTGCAAGATGGGGAGGAGAAGAATTCATTATATTAGTGACAAATACAGTAGAAAAGGAAGCATTTCAAGTTGCGGAGTCATTACGATTCTTCATTGAAACAAAGCAATTCACTGGAATTTCGAAGTTAACAGCTAGCTTTGGAGTTGCGTTATATGAACAAGGAACTACAAGAGAAGAATTAATGCAACGAGCGGACATTGCATTATATGAAGCGAAAAAAAATGGCAAGAATCAAGTATGTGTGTATAGAAAAGAAAAAATGTAATTTTTCGCAACAAATTGTTGCGATTTTTTTTTATTGTTTGATAATAGAATAGGGGGACAATTTTTAGCGAAGGAATTATGGAGGATCAATATGATAAAAAAAGTAATGATAATGGCTTCACTGTCTGTTATAGTTGGCGGCGGAGTATACTATTTTCTTGTTAGCCCTAATATAAAGGAAAACACTGTATTAACAACTAAAGTGAATCCTACTATTGAATCGGAAGTACAAGGGAATATAGAAGAAAAAGAAGAGCAACAAATTGATTATGCTAGCATATCTCAAAAATTAGATCAATATTTAGTCGGAAAGCAATTCAATGGAACAGTTTTGGTAACAGATAAAGAGCGTGTTATATTGAATAAAGGATATGGGTATGCTGATGTTCAAAATAAAATAGAAAATACACCTCAAACAAAATATCGTATCGGTTCTATTACGAAAACAGTTGTTGCCACATCTATTTTACAGTTGCAAGAACAAGGGAAATTGAATATTCAAGATAATGTAAATAAATATATTCCTTCATTTCCGGAGAATAAAAATATTACGCTATATCATTTATTAACACATACCTCTGGTTTACCTGAACACGCAAAAGGCAATGTGAATGCTGCTTCCCGTTTACAGTTAATTAATTGGATTGGACGTCAAAATTTAGAATTTCCTGCAGGAACAGGTTGGAGATATACAGATTATAATTATATGGTGCTTGCTTATATAATAGAACATATATCGAAAAAACCTTTAGGAGATTACATAAAAGAAAACATATTTGTAAAAGCAGATATGCATGAATCCGGTATGGGAAATATGGTACCTGGAGATAAAAATTTTACAAAGGGTTATGTGAAAAAAGATCAAGAACTTGTACCAGCGCAGAAGTTAGGCATGGATTGGCTATATGGTTGCGGTGAGATGTATACGACAGTTGGAGATATGAAGAAGTTAGACGAAGCAATTATAAATGGAAAACTTCTTTCTGAACAAAGTATACAAGCAATGTTTTCGCCTTCAGCAGAACGGAAATATGCATTTAGTTTTTATATATATCCAGATTATTTTCATAATCATGGTGTATTATCTGGTTGGAACACTTTCAATAATTTTAATAAAGAAAAAGGGATTTTTGTTATGTTATTTTCAAATGTGAAAAATAGTATGGATGATGACTTTAATAAAGAGTTTCGAAAGATGGTAAATGATTTATTAGAACAAAGGGGATGAGAAAATGGAACATAAAACTTTATCAATAGGTTTCATTGGTATTGGCGTAATGGGAAAAAGTATGGCTTATCACTTAATGCAAGATGGTCATAAAGTATATGTATATAATAGAACGAAAGCAAAAACAGATTCTTTAGTGCAAGATGGTGCACAATGGTGTGATACGCCAAAAGAGTTAGTGAAGCAAGTTGATGTTGTAATGACAATGGTTGGATATCCACATGATGTAGAAGAAGTGTATTTTGGTATAGAAGGAATTATAGAACATGCAAAAGAAGGTACGATAGCAATTGACTTTACGACATCTACACCTACTTTAGCAAAACGTATTAATGAAGTTGCAAAAAGCAAAAATATATATACGTTAGATGCACCTGTCTCAGGAGGAGATGTTGGTGCGAAAGAAGCAAAACTCGCAATTATGGTAGGTGGAGAGAAAGAAATATATGATAGATGCTTACCTTTACTTGAAAAGTTAGGAACAAACATTCAATTACAAGGACCAGCTGGGAGTGGACAACATACAAAAATGTGCAATCAAATTGCGATTGCTTCCAATATGATTGGAGTATGTGAGGCTGTTGCTTACGCGAAGAAGGCTGGATTGAATCCAGATAAAGTGTTAGAGAGTATTTCAACAGGGGCAGCAGGTAGCTGGTCATTAAGTAATTTAGCTCCTCGAATGTTAAAAGGAGACTTTGAGCCAGGATTTTATGTGAAGCATTTTATGAAAGATATGAAAATTGCTTTAGAGGAAGCAGAAAAATTACAATTACCAGTCCCGGGCTTAAGTTTGGCGAAAGAATTGTATGAAGAGTTAATTAAGGATGGCGAAGAAAATAGTGGAACACAAGTATTATATAAAAAATATATAAGGGGGTAAACGAGGTGGACCTTCAAAAGTTTGATGAGATGATTGATACTGTACAGCGAGCTACTTGTATGAAAATTAATGAAAAACAAAAAGGAGCTTTTAAACAAAAATATGATTTTGAACCAGAATTTGAATATGGAAGAGATGAGAAAGGGCATTATGTAATTCGAACCTCTAAAAAGATGTTAGAAGAAATGGAATTTTATTTGGCATTGAAATATGATCGTGATGGAGTGGATCTTTATATGCAAGCTGAGATTGACGGTATATTTCATGTATCTGTTAGCTATGGTGAAGATGCCCTACATCTACAAGAATTGTTTCAATTTCTAGAAGAAAATAAATAAAAGTCCTCATTTGAGGACTTTTATTTATTTAGTCATCTTTAATTTTTATAATTATAAGTTAGAAGCGCGGCGGCATCGTTCAACCGGGAATGGGATAATTTGTGCGATGTGATTAGGACCAAATTGTTTTGTACGAGCATGGCGTATTATATAAAAAGCACACAGAATTGAAACAGGAATAGCGCCGAATAAACCAAACAATAAAGCGCTTACACAAGATGCGACAAATCCTAAAACACCAATTTCTAACTCTTCCATAATAGCTCCTAAAATAACAGGAAATGCTCCACATGTAACTCCAAGTATAAGTGCGATAAGTAAGCTCATGATTATCCCCCTCTGTTTGCGATATTATTTTCCTTCTTAGTTAATTGTAGTATATCACATACAAAACAGAATTTTCAGAAAAAATTCAATAAATGTTCAAAAAATGTTCGAAAAATACACTTGAAAAATCAAGACGTTAAATTTGTGGTGAAATGGTACTTTTGAGTAAATAAAAAATCAGGCTTATTTCAAAAGTGAAATAAGCCTGTTCCATAGGAGGATGTATATATGTAGAGTGAATAAAAGTTTGGAAAAGGGGGTCCAAGTCCTTTTATTCAACTAACTACCTTAATAGATTGGAACCCAGCCTTCAGTTGTCACAAAAATACGAATAGCTACAACTTGACGATCATCTTGCAAGGTAAAATAATGTCTTGCATTTTCAGGAACAGATATTAGATCGCCTGGCTCAAGTTCAACATCAAAGAATTTCCCATCTTTGCCTTCAATAGCGAAAATGCCATGACCACTGACGATAAAGCGAACTTCGTCGTCTGTATGATGATGTTCTTTTTGGAAATTAATTAATAATTCGTCAAGGTTAGGTGTGCTATTTGAAAGTGAAATTACATCATATGCTTTATAACCTCGACGTGCTGAAACATCAGCAATTTCTTTTGAAAAAACAGCTAATATTTCAGCTTTGTTTTCATCTGTTAAAGAATAATTTTCATTTAAATGAGTAGGAAGTTTAGAAATATTCCATTTCTCATATAAAACGCCTTCCTCTTGTAGAAATTTAGATACTTCTACTTCATTTTCAATACGAGTATTTACTTCATGAATACGAATTTGCGCCATTAGAAACGCCTCCTTGAATTGATAATAGTTTTATATGAAATTGGAATAAAAACTCATAAGCTTCTAATCTCTTCTTTGCATCAAAGCTATCTCGGCCCCATACGGTAATACCGTGGTTACGGATTAATACCGCTCCCGAATCACCTTGTATATGCTTTCGGAAGTTTTCTCCAAGCGTTGGGATATGGGCATGGTTTTCGATAATAGGAATGTGAATTGTTGCACCTTCTTCCCAAATATCGAGAGCTTTAATAATTTCTTGATTTTGAAGGGTAACTGCATCACTATATAAATTTGTAATGACATTATTATCAGTTGTATGAACATGAAGTACGCACCCAGCATTCGTATTGTTATAAATATGTGTATGCAATATTGTTTCTGCTGAAGGGCGTAATTCAGTCTCTAAAACGGGAACTCCTACATGATCTACTAATAGAAAATCATCTGGAGTGGTTTTTGTTTTATCTTTACCGCTTGCTGTAATGAGAAAAGTAAGTGGCTCATGACTAACTTTTATAGAAATATTACCACTTGTTGCTGGGAACCAATTTCGAGTTGTTAATTCTTTTTTTATCTCGCTCAAGTCATACCACTGACGAAAAAGTTGTTTCATGCCCTCACCTCCAACAAAAGTTTTAATTCAGCTTGCACATCTTGAAATGTTTCAAACGGTGTATAAGCAATATGATTTTCTTCGCACTTTGTAATAAGAAAGTCGCGAGCGAATACTTTATCAGCTTGTTTCGCAGCTTGTAAATCAGTAATAGAATCACCAATTACAATATGAAAGTCATTTGTATCACTTAATTTACGAATTAATGATGATTTACATAATCCGCAATAATTTTGACAATGATCATCACAAGAATGAGGCCATTTAACTGTAATGAACTCTTTTGAAAAGTCTGTTTCATTACAATAAATTTGTTCTTTTGGAATGATCCCTTGTAAGAGTGGATAGACGAAGAAATCCATTCCACCTGATATAACGTAAAAAGAAATGTTATTTTCATTTACAAATTGTATAAATTCATGAAAACCATTACGAATTTCAGCAGTTTCTATTAAAAATTGAATAATTTCATCGTGCAGATGAGTAGGTATTAATCGAAATAATTGAGAAACACCTTCTTGAATAGATAGCTCTTGTGATAAAATTCTATTCTTTACTTCTTCAGCTTCTGGTGGTGCGAATTTTTCCATAATGGACATAATGTTATCATTATTTGTAATCGTGCCATCGAAATCACAAAATACTTGAATACTCATAATTTCACCTCATGAGAGGGATTTCCCCATATTTGTAGTGCACTATGCAAATTTATGTCATCTACTTCATGGAGTGGTTTATTTTGCAAAGTAGCATCAATTGCAGTACGGAAAGCTTTACCACCGCCTTGCGCTCCATTTGGATGTCCATGTATCCCGCCGCCAGCATTAATAACAACATCTTTACCGAAATCTCGTACAATAAAGGGAACGAAACCAGGGTGAATACCAGCAGATGGAACAGAAAAGCTCTTCTTGAAAAATGCATCGTCTTCAGTTAAATATTTTGAGATAGCAAGAGCTTCCTCTTTTTCTAGCGCAACACTTCCGTATGGAGATGGGAATAATGAAAAGTCAGCCCCAGCATAGCGTAGTAGCTTTCCGAGTAATAATGGAGATGAAATTCCATATAACTTAGATGCTGAATAAGCACCACTTACAGCAGGGTGTGCCATAATAGGAACTGGGATTTCATCATCTTCTGCAAGTGATTGTAGTACATCTAGTCCGTAAGCAAATACGTTAAATAATAGAATATCAGCTCCAGCTTGCACTGCACGTTTCGCATTTTCTTTTAAATCAAAAGTTCGTCCTGTTAAATTTACGGCATATAACGTTTTATGTCCGTATGTTTCATATACGGATTGTAAAACTTCTTTTCCAGATACAATGCGTTTCGTAAGTGGTGTTAATGCATTTTCAAATAATATTTCATCATCTTTTACTATATCTACACCACCACTTGCTTGATCACGTAATTGCGTTTTTAAATACCCAATATTTCGTCCAATCATTCCTTTAAAAATACTCATTAAAAGGGGACGATCATGCACTTGTAAAAGGTTTCGAATACCATCTATCCCGAATTTTGGACCAGGAAAATGTTTTTTTAACTCGTCTGAAAAAGTTAAGTCAATTAATTTTACTTCGCCATCAAGGGATAGCTTTCCGAATGTAGTTGTTAAAATCGCTGGTAAGTCTGGACTGAAATTTAATAACGGGTATTCGATTTTAATAATCCCACGTTTTACCTTTTTGCGTAAATATGAATTCGTATGTTCTTGTTCAGCTAATTCCTCAATATGAATGACGTTGCCTTTATGCTGTTTTAATTGTTCTTGTAATAAGTGTGGCAAATGAGTCCAAGAACCAATTGTTAATCCGAGTGCAATTTGTTCCGCCTTTTTTTCTAAGTTATGTGAATCGTCATGAATTAAATACGTCGCTATAATTCCGCTCATTGTTATAACCCCCTAGTTAAATAAAAAAACCTCTCAGCTAAGGAGAGGTTTTTTTACAACCAGCTCCTTATCTGTCAGCATAATGCTGCGAGAATTAGCACCGTGTCTACAATTGTAGATCGGTTGCCGGGCTTCGTCGGGCTCGTCCCTCCACCTGCTCTTGATAAGAAGTATTTAGAAATGTTTAAATTTTTAAGATAACTGAATTTTGTCAGATATTTTTCATGTTGTCAATGGCTTTTTGAAAATTTTTAATTTCTCAATTCGATTAATTGCTTCCCGCAATCGCTCCTCTGTATGCAGGAGCCCAACGCGAACATAACCTTCGCCGTGCTCACCGAAGCCAACACCTGGAGCAACTGCAACGTGTGCTTTTTCTAATAAAATATTAGAAAATTCCTCAGATGTATAGCCCTCTGGTACAGGAAGCCATGCAAAGAATGATCCTTTTGGAATATCAACATTCCAACCAATGGAATGACAAGCTTCTATAAGGACATTTCTTCGAGATTCGTAACTATTTACAAGGTCTATTACGCAAGACTGTGAACTTAATAGTGCTTCGCGGGCAGCATCTTGAACTGCACCAAAAATACTAACATACATATGATCTTGCAATAGGTTAATGGTTTCAATGACACTTTCATTCCCTACTGCAAAAGCAATACGCCAGCCAGCCATATTGAAAGTTTTCGATAGAGTGTAAATTTCAATTCCTGTATCTTTGGCACCATCTGCTTGCAAGAAACTAACAGGTTTTTGACCATCAAATCCGATAGCGCCGTAAGCGAAATCGTGAACAACTAATATATTATGTTTATTAGCAAAGTGAATGGTTTTATCAAAAAAATCTTTTGATGCAGTAGCACCGGTAGGGTTATTTGGATAGTTTAAAAACATTAACTTTGCTTGCTCAGCGATAGAGTCATCAATTTGTTTATAATCCGGTAAAAAATGATTTTCTGCAATAAGTGGCATGGTTTCAAAGTGTGCCTTTGCTAAGGCAACCCCGGATAAATAATCTGGATAGCCTGGATCCGGAACGAGAATCGTATCACCAGGATTTGTAAAACAAATCGGTAATTCTACTAGTCCAGCCTTTCCGCCAAACAAAATAGCAACTTCAGTTTTTGGGTTTAATTCGACGCCGTATTCACGTTTATAGAATGTAGCTACGGCTTCCTTTAAGCTTTCATGTCCGCGAAATGGCGGATATTTATGATGAATGGTCTTTTCGGCAGCATCTTGTAAAGCTTTTACGATATGCTGCGGTGTTGGTTGATCTGGATTACCTTGACCTAGATTAATAACATCGTGACCAGCTGCAACGACTTTGTTAACTTTTGCAACAAGTGAAGCGAAAAATTGTGTTGGCAATGATGTTACTATCTCAGAAGGTTGAAATAATTTCATACTTTCCACCTCTTTTGAAAGTTGTTACAATTCTAGTGACAAATGATATAATCTTTCCAGTATTTTGTAAAGAGAAAAATAAGAATGGGGCTGAAAAAATGAAAGTCGCATGTATTCAAATGGATATTGTTTTTGGAGATGTAGAAAAAAATATTGAGAATGCTAAAAATAAAATAAGCGAAGCTATGAAGGAAAGGCCAGATGTTATCGTCTTACCAGAACTATGGACAACAGGATATGATTTAACGAGACTTTCTGAAATTGCAGATAGGGATGGAGTGGAAACAAAAGAAAAGTTAATAGAATGGGCGAAGCAATATGATGTACATATTGTTGGTGGGTCCATAGCAAAGCAAACGGAGCAAGGCGTTACAAATACGATGTATGTTGTAAATAATGAAGGACAGCTAGTCAACGAATATAGTAAAGTACATTTATTTCAGCTTATGGATGAACATAAATATTTAATAGCTGGTAATAGTACGGGCGAATTTAAGCTAGATGATGTTGAATGTGCTGGAACAATTTGTTATGATATTCGTTTTCCAGAGTGGATGCGTGTCCATACTGCTAAAGGGGCAAAAGTATTATTTGTTGTAGCAGAATGGCCATTAGTTCGTTTAGCACATTGGCGTTTGCTATTGCAAGCAAGAGCGGTTGAAAATCAGTGTTATGTTGTTGCGTGTAATAGAGCAGGAAAGGATCCAAATAATGTATTTGCGGGTCATTCTTTAATTGTGGACCCTTGGGGTGAAGTTGTAGTAGAGGCGAATGAAGAGGAATCAATTTTATTTGGAGAGCTTGAATTCGAGAAAATTAAAGAAGTACGTAAAGGAATTCCAGTTTTTGCGGATCGCCGTCCAGAATTATACAAATAAAATGTTGACAAGTGATTTTTATTCTTGGTATAGTCTTCAACATAAAGTTAAAAATTCAAAAAATTATACAACTCTTATCAAGAGCAGGTGGAGGGATTTGGCCCGATGAAGCCCAGCAACCGACCGTAATACCATTGTGAAATGGGGCGTTTATTACGCCAAAAGGCACGGTGCTAATTCCAGCAGAAAGTAAAACTTTCTGGCAGATAAGAGGGGAGAAGATAAACTTCAAACCTCTTTCTTAGTGGAAAGAGGTTTTTCTATGTTAGAAAAACCTCTGAATTTAAAAAGGGGGAGAAGACGATGGGATATTATTCATTAACAGAAATAACAGCTGTACAATATGCGAAAGATCATGGCTATTTTGAAGCGAAGGCAAATGTCGTTTGTCATGAAATTGGAGACGGAAACTTAAATTACGTGTTCAAATTAGATGATGGAGAGAAATCAATTATAATAAAACAAGCACTGCCTTATGCGAAAGTAGTTGGTGAAAGCTGGCCATTGTCTATAAAAAGAGCAACGATTGAAAGCAAGGCACTGCAAATTTTTGCGCAGTATGTACCGGATTATGTTCCAGTAGTGTACAGTCATGATGAAGAGTTAGCGATAACGGTAATAGAAGACTTATCAAGACTAACAATTACAAGAAAAGGATTAATAGACGGAGAAGAATATCCGCTTTTATCCCAGCATATCGGCCGTTTTCTAGCACATTTTTTATTTTATACTTCAGATTTTGGTTTACAGTCAGAAGAGAAGAGGGTACTAGAAGGTACCTTTATAAATCCGGACCTTTGTAAAATTACAGAGGATTTAGTGTTTACAGATCCGTTTGGACATTATGATACAAATGATTATGAGCCAGATTTACAGCTCGTGGTTGATGAACTTTGGAGTGATAAAACTTTAAAACTAAAAGTAGCACAATATAAATATAAGTTCTTAACAAGAAAAGAAACTCTTATTCATGGTGATTTACATACTGGTAGTATTTTTTCGTCACCTTCTGAAACGAAAGTGATTGATCCAGAATTTGCGACATATGGCCCATTTGGATTTGACATAGGTCAATTTATTGCAAATCTATTATTAAATGCTTTATCTAGAGAAGAAGAAAAAAGAAGTGTACTATTTTTCCATATAGAAAAGACGTGGAGTTATTTTGTAGAGACTTTTACAAAGTTATGGATTGGAGAAGGTGTAGAAGCATATACGAAAGAAAAACAATGGTTACCAATTATTTTGCAAAATATCTTTACTGATGCAGTTGGATTTGCCGGATGTGAACTGATTCGTAGAACAATTGGTTTAGCTCATGTAGCAGATTTAGATGAAATAGAAAATAAAGAAACAAGAATTCAAGCTAAGAAGCAAGCGCTATCCTTAGGTAAAGAACTAATAAAATATGAATCTAAAAGTGCAGATATTCAACTGTTTCGAACATTATTTCAACAGACAGTTTCAGGGGGCGTAAAAGCGTGAGTACAATGGTTACTGTTCCGAGATCTGTAAGCTGGAAAGGTGATGCAATTGCGGTATTAAATCAAACAAAATTGCCGCATAGCACAGAATACAAAACATTGACGACTATTGAAGAGGTTTGGAAAAGCATCGTAATGTTAGAAGTACGAGGAGCGCCTGCAATTGGAATTGTAGCTGCATTTGGTTTGGCGCTTGCATCAAAAAAATATAACACTGTACATATTGAAGAATTTCAAAAGAAGTTTAATAGAGATTGTAATTATTTAGGAACGTCACGCCCGACAGCAGTAAATTTATTTTGGGCAATTGATCGTATGAGAGAATCTATTCGAGAGATTACTACAATAAAAGAAGCACAAAAAACATTAGAAGAAGAAGCGCTTCGCATTCAGCAGGAAGATGAAGAGGTGTGCCGAAATATTGGGGAATATGCGTTAACATGTTTTAAAGATGGCGATAATATTTTAACAATCTGTAACGCTGGAAGTATCGCAACTGCCAGATATGGAACTGCATTAGCTCCCTTTTATATTGGAAAAGAGAAAGGTGTGCGTTTACATGCATATGCGTGTGAAACGAGACCAGTTTTACAAGGTGGTCGCTTAACGACCTGGGAATTGAAGCAAGCAAATATTGATGTGACCCTTATTACAGATAATACTGCAGCTCATGCTATTCAAACGAAAGAAATAAATGCAATTATTGTAGGGGCGGATCGAATTGTCGCAAATGGAGATACGGCAAATAAAATAGGGACAATGAATTTAGCTATTTTAGCAAAGCACTTTGATATCCCATTTTATGTTGCTGCGCCACTGTCAACATTTGATGTTAGGAAAGAAACTGGAGCCGAAATAATTATTGAAGAAAGAGATGAAACAGAAGTTACGAAAATCTTTGGAAAACAAGTAGCACCAATCGGAACGAATGTTTATAACCCTGCATTTGACGTAACACCGAACGAATTAATTACAGGAATTATTACTGAGAAAGGTATTATAAGCGGGGATTATAAACGAGAAATTGCATCATTATTTGAAAAACAGGCTAATACATAATAGCTTGTTTTTTTATGCCTAAATGCATTGTTTTCTCTTACTTATATAATGAAAGGAGGAGAAGAGGATGGAAGAGTGGATTAAGATGATAGGTAATGTAGGGTTTCCAATTGTTGTAACATTATATTTACTCCACCGTATTGAAAGTAAATTAGAGGGGGTAATTGTTGCAATTGAGAAGCTCCCGCGGCAATTACTAAAGTACGAAGATCCTCGCGATAAAAAATAAAGTTTGCTCTTCTTGAGCAAACTTTATTTTTTATTGAGCAGTATAGCCACCATCGATAACGACAGCTTGACCAGTTATACCTTTAGCTTTTTCACTCGCTAAAAACATAGCATAATCAGCGATTTCTTGTACTTGTAATAAGCGCTTTTGTGGGACGAGTGGATAAATAACATCTTCTAAAACATTTTCAAGTGGTACATTTCGTGTAGTAGCTAAGTCTTGTAGTTGATTACGTACAAGAGGGGTATCGACATAACCAGGGCAAAGGGCATTAACAGTAATACCATGCGTAGCACCTTCTAAAGCGGCAACTTTTGTTAATCCAATTACGCCATGTTTTGCACTATTGTAGGCAGCTTTTCCAGCAAACCCGACAAGGCCGTTAATAGAAGCGACATTAATAATACGACCATATTTTTGTTGTTTCATAATCGGAAAGGCATGCTTAATTGCGATAAACGGAGCAATTTGCATAATTTGAATTAGTAGCTCAAACTTTTCAGTTGGAAAGTCTTCAATGGGTGAAACGTGTTGCATTCCTGCGTTGTTAATTAATATATCTAATGAACCGAAATGACTAACTGTTTGAGAAATTGATGCTGTAATTTCCTCTTCAGATGTAACGTCACATTTTAAACCGATAGCTTGAAAACCTTCATTTTGTAATTGTTCAGCAGCTTCTTTCGCACGTTCTTCAAGACGATCAGTAATCACAACTTTTGCACCTTCTTTTGCAAAAGCACTTCCCATTTCATATCCAATACCACTCGCAGCACCTGTTAAAAAGACAACTCGATTTGTAACCATGATGAAAAACATCCCTTCATAATAAAGTTTTCATAGTGCTCTATTTAGAGAGGTTATAATGAAATTCCTGCAAACATTTGGAAAAAATATCGTTAGCTATCTTGTTTTGCAAAATAGTCTTTGCTATACTATTTTGTAAAGCAAGATACTTACGCTTATCTATCTTGTAAAACAAGATAGTAGGAGGATTTGAATTATGTCGACAAGTCAAATGTTGAAAGGGATTTTAGAAGGATGCTTACTTGCTATTATTTCTGAAGGCGAAATATACGGTTATGAAATGAGTGAAAAGCTAGCAAAGTATGGTTTTACAATGGCGAGTGAGGGAAGTATTTATCCGTTATTAATACGAATGCAAAAAGAAGGACTAATAACAAGCGTAATGAAGGAATCGCCATCTGGTCCAAAGAGAAAATATTATACATTAACAGAAAAAGGCGAGGAAGCACTTGATGAATTTATGGATCGCTGGGAAGCGATGCAAAGTAGTGTAGAACGTCTACTTGAAGGGAAGGGAAGGAGAAAATAATGTTATCAAGTGAAGCTCGAAAGTTTTTGTTAGATATGAGATTATTTTTGACGGCAAAGAGTGTGAAAGAAAGTGATATTGAAAACTTTTTAGAAGATGCAGAATTGCATTTAATAGAAGGTGAGAGTGAGGGGAAGCGTGTAGAAGATATTTTCGGAAGCTCACCGAAAGAATATGCAAATGAACTTGTAAAAGTGATGGAAAGAGATAGACAGGAAACGTGGAAGCAAATTGGTTTTACAGTAATGAATATCGTATCGTTTTGGATTATTGCTTCTATCTTAATAGTGAATAATGGAATGTTACAGATTTCACTTATGCAGTGTATCGGTTACAGTTTTTCATTGATTTTAGTTGTTATGGGTCCTAATTTTCTACTTCGCAAAATGGCCTTCGTCACAAGCTTTACAAAAACATGGTTTTCCATGTGGTCTTTAGTTATGATTGCTCCATTGTTTTTATTAGGAGCTGTTACGATATTAGATGTGATATATCCTACAAAAATGCTCACATTCACCGAAGTCCAAAGTTATATATTAGCTGGTGGGATTTTTATCATCACAGTAGCTATAAATATATATTTTGAAGGATGGTTTAAAAACTTATATTTAATCATTCCACTTTCTATTATGTTACTGTTTAAAACATTTACATCGGAAGATCTTATGCCAATGCTATTTCAAATTATATGTTTATACGGAAGTTTGTTTATTTTGATTTTCCTTGAAATTATGATGAAGACGAATAGAAGAGAAATGGTTAAATAAAGGGGATTATCATGAAGATTTCTAAAGAAGGAGAAAAGTTTTTAATTGATACGAAA
This sequence comes from Bacillus sp. L_1B0_5, assembly GCF_000836715.1. NCBI lineage: Bacteria > Bacillati > Bacillota > Bacilli > Caryophanales > Bacillaceae > Bacillus > Bacillus sp. L_1B0_5. The sequence continues at coordinate 50,239 of NZ_JXIS01000063.1, forward strand.
GTATATTTAATAACTAAGGGAATTAAAGAAGAAGATGTGGATGCTTTTCTAGAAGATGCAGAGCTTCATTTAATAGAAGGTGAAAAAAAGGGGAAGACGGTAAGGGACATATTTGGTGACTCACCAAAAGAGTATGCGGAAGAGTTAGCTAAAGAGATGGAGAAGGATAAAGGTGGGAGTATAAAAAGTATCTTAGGAATGATAATTGGGATAGGCGGATATTGGTTACTTACAAATATTTTATTTGGAAGTCCGGATCAACAATTTACGTTAACGAATGTACAGTTAATCGGTTATCCTATCGTTTTAATCATTACGATTATCGGAACGATTGTTGCATTTAGAATGTCTTCTTTTAAAAGTAAATTGACGGAATTTGGAATAATTTATGTGATAGTAATGGTTCCTATTTTATTATTGGTGTTATTGATGTTTATGAATAAATGGTATGGGACGCCTATTTTACAATTGTCAACAATGCAAACATATATATTAGCAGCAACTATCTTTTTATTACTTCTTATTGGTGAAGTATATGTTCTTGGTTGGATGGGTGTTTTTGTATTAATTGTTCCTCTTTCGATTATGTTTTTATTTAAAGACTTAGAAGAAAGAAATGTATTTTGGGGAATTGCAAAGGTCTTACTTATGTATGGAAGTATATATGGATTAATGAGATGGTCTTTAAAAATTGAAGAAAGAAAAAGTGTGAACTAGAAATTCAATAAAAAGCGGCTGCTCTGGATATACAAAAAATTATTTCCAAAGAAATATTATATAGGGATTTTTAGAGGGATTACATTTACATTTAGTTGTCTATTTTTATTTCTAGCAGCCGGGATTTGGTTTGTTGATTGGAACAAGTTGTTTTAAACAGTAACATGAAGGTTACTGTTTTTTTCTTTGTAGTAAAGAGCTTTGTAAAGAGAGCGCTTTTTGTTCTGTTGTTAATAAGGAATGAATATGAACGTTTTCTGGACGAGGGACTATCGGATACATAAGATTTGTTGGAGAAGGGTGGTGCTCCGAGCTGGTTGGAGAATGAGGATCTGCATGAGTAAGTTTTCCATGAATACGTCTTGTAAATAAAATATGACCGATTTCGTGAGCGAGCGTATATATATTTTTCATAGGGGCAGCCGAATTTGTTAAAACGATATAGCCAGTAAGTTGCTGTTGTTTTGCTAAAGAATAAGCGCAGGCAATTACTGCTGTTTCTTTGAAATAATCACTGCCAATATAACAAATATAAAGGTCGCATTCAGGAGCTTCATTTACACATGTTTGGAAAAAGGATGCCAACTTTTCTTGACTTTGAATGGAATTTTTATAACTGATTTCACGGTCAAAAAAACGGAAAAGTTCATTTAATACAATTACTTCTTGAATTTGAAATGTAATGGGGTGCCAAATTGATTCTGCAACAGCTAAATCTTTTGCGATGCGGTCATCAGAAATATCGGCGCCGGGAGTAATACAAATACATATATTGACGTATGGATCCATAAGGAACACCTCAAATGAAAAAAGTTCTTCCTATAATATATGTGGGGAAAAGGTGCTATGTATGGATAAACGCCTTTTTTGTTACATGAATATATAGATGACAAGTCAAAAAAATTTCATAGTTCTATAACATGATATGGTCGTCTTTTTGATATAGTAAAGGAAAGGGGGAGAATATATGTATACATTAAAAATCGTTTCAGACAGAGAAGCACTTTATCAATTTGCGAGTTATGTAAGAGTTGTACAAGGGGTTGAAGATGTATATGTAGAGGTGGGAGAACCTTTATATGAACATCCTTTAATGAAGTTTTATGTACATATTAAGCTGAAAGAAACATATGAGCAGCATAAAGCGTTACAGGAAATAGCAAGATTAGTAGAATTGGGTCGTTTTACATATGTCCATTATCGTAATGATGAAATTGAGGAAGCTTTTGAAGCTGTAAAATATGAAAGTTTTAAGAAATAAAGATGAAAAAACGGAGGCGAAAGCTTCCTTTTTTTCTTTAAAATTACATGAACAAAAAGAGAGAAATTTTGTTATGATAAGGGAGGTTAGGGAAAGGGGAATTTACATATGGGGTATATTGAAGAGTTACGCAAAGTCGTTGGTACAAGGCCACTTATTCTCGTAGGATCAGCAATCATTATATTAAATGATAAACAAGAAGTATTGCTTCAATATCGTTCAGATACATATGATTGGGGTGTACCTGGCGGGGCGATGGAACTGGGTGAAACGACAGAAGAAACAGCACGTAGAGAGTTATTTGAGGAAACGGGGTTAACTGCAAAAATAATGCAATTTCTTGGTGTTCTATCAGGAAAAGAAGTATATTTCCGTTATCCGAATGGCGATGAAATTTTCAATGTCATTCATCTGTATCAGGCACATCATGTGAGCGGGGAATTAAAGATCGATCATGAAGGGTTGAAACTTCAATATTTTCCAGTAGATAAGTTGCCAAAATTGAATGAAACGACAGAGAAAATTTTGCAAAAGTTTTTATATGCGCTGACAGAATAGAAGGTTAATTCCTTCTATTTTTATTATATGAAATATTTTGATTTTTTAGTATGTTTATAGTATGATAGTTGTAGATATACATCTTATGGAATTTCACCTAAAAACTTACTAGGGTACATAAGAGAGGGGCAAGTACAAAATGCATAATGTTGTTATTACAGCTGCAGTTCGTTCGCCAATTGGAACTTTTGGAGGAGCGCTAAAAAATGTAACGCCAGTAGAATTAGCTGTTCCTGTACTTCAGGAAGCTGTAAAACGAGGCGGGGTAGAACCACATGAAGTTGATGAAGTAATTTTAGGTCATTGTATTCAAAGAACTGATGAAGCAAATACGGCGAGAACAGCTGCATTAGCGGCAGGATTTCCTGACACAGTTACGGGATATACAATCCAACGCCAATGTTCTTCAGGTATGCAAGCAATTATGTCAGCTGCAATGCAAATCCAATTAGGTGTAAGTGATGTTGTTGTTGCAGGTGGAGTAGAAGCGATGAGTTCGAGCCCTTATGCATTGAAACAGCACCGCTGGGGACAACGTCTACAGCACGGAGAAATTCGTGATACGGTGTGGGAAGTGTTAGAAGATCCGATTCACCATATTATGATGGGTGAAACAGCGGAAAATTTAGTTGAACAATATGAAATTACAAGAGAGGAACAAGATGAAGTTGCTCTTCGCAGTCATACATTGGCACTGAAGGCAATCGAGTCTGGACACTTTGACAATCAAATTGTTCCTATTACAATAAAAGAACGTAGAAAAGAAGTAGTATTTTCGAAGGATGAGCATCCACGTGCAGATATTACAGCGGAAAAATTAGCAGGGTTAAAACCAGCATTCCGTAAAGATGGGTCTGTAACTGCAGGTAATGCATCTGGCCTGAATGATGGAAGTGCAGTTCTAGTATTAATGAGCGAAGAAAAAGCGAAAGAAAAAGGCTTACAACCGTTAGCTAGAATTGTTGGATATTCAGTAGCTGGAGTAGACCCGAAAATTATGGGTATTGGACCAGCACCAGCAATTCGTAAAGGTTTAGAAAAAGTGGATTGGTCATTAGAAGATGCAGATTTACTTGAAATTAATGAAGCTTTCGCGGCCCAATATTTAGCTGTAGAGAAAGAGTTAGGTTTAGACCGTGAAAAAGTGAACGTAAACGGTAGTGGCGTAGGACTTGGGCATCCAATTGGTTGTACAGGGGCTCGTATTACGGTAAGTTTAATTCACGAATTAAAAAGACGTGGGTTAGAAAAAGGAATTGCCTCTTTATGCGTCGGTGGCGGTATCGGGGTTGCCTTATTTATAGAAGCACTATAAAAAAGAAGCAGCTATTGCTGCTTCTTTTTTTATGACTCAAATAGATGATGGAATAATCGATCGCGATTTTCAAAGAAAAGTTTCGTCGTTTGATAATGCTCGGTTTCTTCTAATGAGGATTCGTGAATCCCTTCTTGTGTTAAAGAGTATATAGTAGATTCAGGGTAAGCCATTAAAATAGGAGAATGCGTCGCAATAACAAATTGTGAACCTTGTTCCGCTAGCTCGTGCATTCGAATGAGCATGGAAAGTTGTCTCATTGGTGATAGAGCGGCTTCAGGCTCATCTAAAATGTATAAACCTTGTCCTGAAAAACGATTCATAAATAATGAGAAGAACGATTCACCGTGTGATTGTTTGTGTAGTGAGATACCACCATAGGAGTTGATAACTGGATTCCCACGTGCTTCTCTATCAGCATCTATTTCATCAATATAAGAAGCAACGTTATAAAATGATTCAGCGCGAAGAAAGAAACCGTCGTTTGGTGTATTGAAACTTTTTGAAATTCGAAGGTATTCATGTAAAGATGAATGTGAATCGTTTGTGCTAAAGCGGAAATTTTTCGTTCCACCTTCTGCATTAAAACCTAACGCAATTGCAATTCCTTCAAGTAATGTTGATTTACCTGTTCCGTTTTCTCCAATAATGAATGTTACATTTGGATGGAAAGCTAGTGATTGTAATGTTCGAATAGCGGGTAAGCAGTAAGGATATGCGGAAAAACTAGGGATATTTTCTTTTTTTAATGTGACATTTTGTAAAAAGGGTACGTCAATCAATATATAAACCTCAATTCATAACGGATTTTGAATCTAAAAAGGCAGCAAATACAAGTGTTAATGACACCTGAATCCCTTCCTTATTTTCTGAATATTTTATGTGGATTATATCATTTAAACTATCATATTCCAATGTGAAAATAAATATTGCATGAAGATCTATTCTCTCGTTATGATAGATGGTATTCTATTGAAAATGTGAGAAGGAGTTAAAGTATGCCGTTTACATTTGCACATCCAGCAGCAGTTCTTCCTTTTGCGAAAAAGCATTCTAAATATATGTCAGTAACGGCTCTTATATTAGGTAGTATGGCGCCTGACTTTGAATATTTTTTACACTTTAGACCGTATGGTGTTATTGGGCATACGTGGCTTGGGTTCTTATATTTAAATTTACCACTTGTCTTCTTATTAGCATGTATATATCATTACATTTTAAAAAAGCCTTTTATAACACATTTACCTAAACCATTTGCTGGGTATTATACATATGTAGTAGATAAGGGGTGGAGGATTCATACATGGAAGGATCTTTTTATATTTTGTTATTCAGCATTATTCGGTATGTTAACGCATGTTGTTTGGGATGCATTCACTCATAAGACAGGCTATTTTGTTATGAAAATACCATTATTGCAAAGGGAATGGTACGGTATCCCTGTTTATAAATATATGCAACATGGAAGTACATGTATTGGTTTTCTATTATTAGTATACGTTTTATGGAAATATAGAAATGAAATGGGTAAAGACCTTATTTTAGCTTCGGAAAAAAGAAAGTATTGGATTTCAGTAATTGTTGTGGCAACTATTATATTTATCGTGCATGCGTTCCTAGATCCCTATTTTCATATTTTCCAAATTGGAGGTATAATAGTATCTGGACTGACAAGTTCATTTTGTGGACTTTTCATTGTTTCTATAGTTTACAAAGCAAGGGACTAATATTATATTCATGAATGATAGCGTTAGGAGAAATGAAATGATGAAAGCATGGAAAAGTATTTTTGTTTTATGTAGTTTTCTTCTTGTGTTAAGTGGTTGCTTCCATCAAGAAGAAAAGAAAGCTGAACCGAAGAAGAAAGAATCAATTCCTGAAACGAAAGAATATGGTGGGCGTGAGCTGAAAAAAGTAGGACAAAAAGTGAAAGAAACAGGATGGGGTACTTTCAAGTTAGAGCAGATGCACTCTGTGAATCAAACATTTGAAGTAGCGCCAATGAAAATTCACGTACAAGATGTGAAAGTAATCTCTTTATCACAGATGAGTGAAAAAGCAAAAAATACATTGAAAGTATACACGGCACTAACTCCTGAAGAAGTAAAACGTAGATTAGGGGATAAAGTAAGCCAAGAAGATGCAGAATTATATGCATCGCTAAGTGGAACAGAGATTAGTAATACAATTCGTTATGTTGAGATTACATATAAAGTGGAGAATAGCGGGAATAAAAATATGCAATTTTTCTCTATGAATGATGTTATGATTAATGGTAAGCAACATTTTAAAGTAGCGACTCAAAACTTTTTATATGATGAAGATACGTTAGTTGGTACAAAAAATGTGTCAAGAGAAGACTATAAGCCTGGTGAAACAAGAGATGGTATTATTGGTTTAATACTTGACGATGGAAAAGACAAGGTAAAGGATATTCAGTTTACAACTGATGATTTACTTGCAGGAGATTCAGAAACACAAGATGTTGTAAAAGAGTCACAAACGTTTAATATCTCACTTTCGGAGTAAGGTGTTTTTAAAATAATGTAAGAAAAACAGTCAGCACTCAAATATTATGCTGACTGTTTTTTTATTTCTTTTATGTATGAATCTACATTTTGAAAAGGCACCTTAATTTTAAACGCATCTTTTTGTTCGTTAAATTGCTTTTCATTGTAGGGACCGAAACGTTTATTGTGCTTTACGTCAATAATCCAATAATGTTCACTTTTTTTATTTGCAATTGCTGCGTCAGGGTTATTTGGATCTGATTTTTCCTCAGTTTGTTTTGCAATAATGTATTTATCATCCCAAGCAATGTCTGTAATTTTTGCAGGGATGTATTGTGTGGCATATACAGCATCTTGCGAGGGGAAAAGTTCAAATGCATTTCCAGAAGTACGTATGAGTTCGTATTCATCGTTAACCGTATAAGTTAAGTGACTTGTGTTTCCTGCACAACCAGTTAATAGGAAGGCGACGAATAGGATTATCCATTTTTTCAATATGGGAACCTCCTTTATAATGCTATTGTAACAAATTGTACAAGAAAAGTAAGAGAAACGCTAGTTTACAATGTTTTTTAGAAGTGGTACGATGAGACGGGTAAAGAAGGATATGAAGGAGTCGACATAAAATGAAGTTAAAGATGCATCGTCCAGCGCTTGTAATGAATCGCATAGGTGCTTCCCTAATTGACATGTTTTTAATCTCGGTTATGTATGGTGCAGTAGTAGCTATTATGACCGGAAACTATAGTGCTATGTTTAAGCGCTTTAATATAAGCTTAGGTGATTTTAGATATGATTTCGCAGTAGTTTTCATATTAATGGCGATATATTTTATTGTGTTACCCTTTATTTGGAACGGTGTTACACTTGGCAAAAAGGTAACGAGAATAAAATTAATTTCATTGAAGAGTGAAAAGCTAACGTTGCAAACATTAATTATAAGATTTTTTGTAGTGTTATTACCGAACGTATTGCTATTAGGAATTCCATTAATATGTAACGTATATATGATGTTGTTCCGCAAAGATAATTGTGGTTTTCAGGATTTAATTACAAAAACGAAAGTAATAAGTCTTGTATAATAAAATAAAAAAAGACCTTTTTATATATAAAAAGGTCTTTTTGATTTTATAAGTCTATTTTGAATGTTTACAGTAAGGAAAAGCTAAAATGTGTCATTTTTATTTACAATAGATTGAAAATTAAGATAATGGTATAATAATTAAAAATAATATCTTTATCTCACCATTTGGGGCTGATTAAAGTTTTACTTTATATAATAAGGGGGAAGTTGAGATGACAGGAGGTAGCATAATTTTTTGGGGCATTCTCATTTTTATCGGTCTAGTTCTTGATCAGCGTAATAGTAAGAAAAAAGAAGGATAAAAAGTAAACGTTTACAAATTAAATAGCAATTTTTCTTGCTTGCAGAATAATCTCATAAAGGAGTATACTGAATGACGGTAAGACTTATAGAAGGGGTAATGAAAATGAAGCTTGCAGGAAAAGTTGCTATCGTAACTGGCGGTGGCATCGGTATTGGACGTAATACAGCTCTTTTGTTGGCTAAACAAGGCGCAAAAGTAATTGTGACGGACATTGATCAAGAAAGTGGACAAGCAACAGTGGAGGAAATTACGAATCTAGGCGGAGAAGCACTTTTTGTATTCTATGATATGGAAAAGCAAGGAGATTGGCAACGCGTTATTAGCATTACTTTGAATGCATTCAGTCGCATTGATATGCTTTTTCAAAATGCTGGTTTATATAAAATAGATTCTATTTTTTCTCGCCAACAAGAGAACGATTCCAATGTACTTTGTATTAATGACGTTTGGATAGAGATAAAACAATTAACGTCATCTTTTATGAAACAGCAAGAAGAAGTGGTGCTTAGTGATTTACCGATTTTCGGTATTATTGGCACGAAAGGACAATCATTTCATACAGTAGAAGCCCTAGTATAATAATGAAAACCGCCCTCAATATATGTGGACGGTTTTTTTGTATGTTATATAGAAGGAAATTTTTTTAGCGAATACGTTGTTCTGTTTGGCTGTCAAAGAAATGCGCTTTATTTAAATCAAATGCCAATTTAATTTGGTCTCCAGGTGAGAATATATGTCTTGCATCAACACGTGCTGCAAAATCTTGATTTCCAAGTTTCATATATAAAATAGATTCAGCACCTAACAATTCAGCAACTTCAATTTTTGTTGTGAAAGTAGTAGATTGTGAAGCTTCTAAAAATAGTAGTTCATCATGAATGTCCTCCGGGCGAATACCTAAAACAATTTCCTTATTTACATAGCCTTGTTCACGTAGCATCTTCATTTTTCCTTCAGATACTTTGATTTTTATGGCATTATCTATAACGAAATCGGTTTCAGTCAATTTACCACGGAAGAAGTTCATCGCTGGTGATCCGATAAATCCACCCACGAAAATGTTTTCTGGTGTTTCATATACTTCTTTTGGAGTTCCAATTTGTTGAATCTTTCCATCCTTCATAACGACAAGACGCGAAGCCATAGTCATTGCTTCTGTTTGGTCATGTGTTACATAAATTGTTGTTGTTCCAAGGCGATGATGTAGCTTAGAAATTTCTGAGCGCATTGCAACACGGAGTTTAGCATCTAAGTTTGATAATGGCTCGTCCATTAAGAAAACTTTTGCATCTCGAACGATTGCTCTACCTAACGCAACACGTTGGCGTTGTCCACCTGATAATGCTTTCGGTTTTCTATCTAAATATTGTTCAAGCCCTAAAATTTTTGCTGCATCTTTCACACGACGATCGATCTCATCTTTTGGTATTTTTCGAAGTTTTAATCCAAATGCCATATTATCATATACACTCATATGTGGATAAAGAGCGTAGTTTTGGAAGACCATTGCGATATCTCGATCTTTTGGAGGAACATCATTCATTAGTTTACCATCAATTGAAAACTCGCCTTTTGAAATATCTTCGAGTCCAGCTACCATTCGTAATGTTGTAGATTTTCCGCATCCAGAAGGACCGACAAATACGATAAATTCTTTATCTTGAATGTGTAAATTAAAATCAGTTACAGCTGTTACGTTATTATCATATATCTTATAAATGTTTTCTAATTTAAGTTCTGCCATGGTATTTCCCCCTAGAAATAATTATGCAAACGTTTTCTTTGAGTTCATTATAAACGAATAGATTCAAAAAATAAATAAAAAAATAAAACGTTTTCATATATTGGAGAGTTATTAGTGATTTTCGCATGTTTTCTTAGAAAAAGAACAATAAAAATTGTAAGCGCTATTTTAAATTGAGATAGAATCTGTTATCATTCATTAATGAAAACGTTTGCGCCTTGGAAAAAGAGAAAAATGAATTATGAATGAAATGGGGTAGCATAATGGAAAAACAATGGTGGAAAGAAAGCGTAGTATATCAAATTTATCCTCGTAGCTTTATGGATAGTAACAGTGATGGTATAGGAGATCTTCAAGGGATTATTTCAAAGCTAGATTACTTAAAAGAGTTAGGGATTGATGTGATTTGGTTATCACCTGTCTATGAATCTCCAAATGATGATAATGGTTACGATATAAGTGATTATTGTAAAATTATGAACGAGTTCGGAACAATGGAAGATTGGGATGAACTATTACATGAAATGCATGAACGTAATATGAAATTGATGATGGATTTAGTTGTTAATCATACATCTGATGAACATAATTGGTTTATTGAATCACGTAAATCAAAAGATAATAAATATAGGGATTACTATATATGGCGTCCTGGAAAAGAAGGGAAAGAACCGAACAACTGGGGAGCTGCTTTTAGTGGATCTGCATGGAAGTATGATGAAATGACGGATGAATATTATTTACATCTGTTTTCTAAAAAACAACCAGATTTAAACTGGGATAATGAAAAGGTAAGACAAGATGTTTATGAGATGATGAAGTTTTGGTTAGAAAAAGGAATTGATGGATTCCGCATGGATGTTATCAATTTTATTTCTAAAGAAGAAGGCTTACCAACTGTTGAAACAGATGAAGATGGCTATGTTTCAGGTCATAAACATTTTATGAACGGTCCAAACATTCATAAATATTTGCATGAAATGAATGAGGAAGTATTATCGCATTATGATATTATGACGGTTGGTGAGATGCCAGGTGTAACGACAGAAGAGGCCAAATTGTATACTGGAGAAGAACGAAAAGAGTTGCAAATGGTATTCCAATTTGAACATATGGATTTAGATTCAGGAGAAGGTGGAAAGTGGGATGTAAAACCATGCTCACTTCTTACTTTAAAAGAGAATTTAACAAAGTGGCAAAAAGCATTAGAGCATACCGGATGGAATAGCCTTTATTGGAATAACCATGATCAGCCTCGCGTTGTATCTCGTTTTGGTAACGATGGAATGTATCGCATTGAATCTGCAAAAATGTTAGCGACAGTTCTTCATATGATGAAGGGAACGCCATATATTTATCAAGGTGAAGAAATCGGAATGACGAACGTTCGATTCCAATCAATTGATGAATATCGAGATATTGAAACGTTAAATATGTATAAAGAAAAAGTGATAGACCATGGTGAAGATATAGAAAAAGTAATGGAATCTATTTATATAAAGGGTCGTGATAATGCTAGAACTCCGATGCAGTGGGATGATCAGAATCACGCTGGATTTACAACAGGTGAACCTTGGATTACTGTAAATCCTAACTATAAAGAGATTAATGTGAAACAAGCAATCCAAGATGAAGGTTCAATTTTTTATTACTATAAGAAATTAATTGAGCTACGCAAAAATAATGAAATAGTTGTATATGGATCATATGATTTAATATTAGAGAATAATCCTTCTATTTTTGCTTATGTAAGAACATATGGAGACGAAAAACTACTTGTTATTGCAAACTTTACTGCGGATGAAAGTGTATTTGAAATGCCTGAAGATATTAGTTATAGTGAATCAGAATTATTCATACACAATTACGATGTAGAAATCGGATCGATAGATAACATTACATTACGTCCGTATGAAGCGATGGTATTCAAATTGAAATAAGAAAAAGCCTTATGCCACTATGAAGTGACCCCCGAAAGTTAGACA